>DATAMU010000135.1:0-12963 GCA_036266605.1 Candidatus Acidiferrum sp.
ACCCAGCGACAAATCGGGCTCCGACGAAACCACGCTCGACGTCGAACAGTCCGGTGGTATCGCACCCGGCGCCAACATGATCGTCTATGAGGCGCCCAATACCAATCAAGGCTACATCGACGCTTTTGCCAAAGCGATTCAATCGAACGCAGCGGACAGCATCTCCACCAGCTGGGGATTCTGGGAGTTCTATCAGGGCGTCGAATTTTCGCCCGTCACAGACCCCACGACCGGTCGTACCGTGGGAATGACTCAGGCCTTCCATGAACTCTTCGTTCGTGCCGCGTTGCAGGGTCAATCCCTCTTCGCCGCGTCCGGAGACGGCGGCGCCTTCGACGTGAACCGCGATCTGCAATGCAATCCGGAATCGACTCCCGCTTGCTCGACGCCTCTCACCGTCGATAATCCAGCGAGCGACACGGCGATCACCGCGGCTGGCGGCACGACTCTACCGGTTACGTTCGAGTTTTGTCTGAATTCGGCGTGCACTCCACCGTTCTTCGACATCACCATCCCCAACGAACGCGTTTGGGGTTGGGACTACCTCGAGCCGCTCTGCGTCAAACTCGGCGCGCCCGATCCGATCCAGTGCGGCATCTTCCCGGCTGGTGGAGGCGGCGGTGTCAGCATTGACTTCCCGATTCCTCTCTATCAGCTCCTTATAAATGGCGTACAAACTTCTCAACCCGGGCAAAAATGGGTGCTCAGTGGCGAAATTGACGGTGTTGATCCAATAACGCAGAACTTGCCCGGGCATTTCCCCGGTCGCAATGTGCCTGACATTTCTTTTAATGCCGATCCGGAGACCGGATACCTCATCCTCTACACTTCCGACGTGAACGGCCCGGAGGTCCTTGCGGGCGGCGGCACCAGCTTCGTCGCTCCTCAGCTCAACGGCGTGACAGCGTTGCTGAGTCAGTCGTTGCATGGGGCGCGCCTGGGGCTCCTCAACTATCCGCTCTATTCCGTCGCACTCACCGGACAGGCGTTCCATGGGTCGCACGCCGTCATTAACACGATCAAGGACGGCGACAACTGGTTCTACAAGGGCCGCAACGGATATAGCCCCGCTGCGGGTCTTGGCACCATGGACGTTGCCAACTTCGCGCAATTCCTGCGCAATTTGTTCTAGCTCGTTAGCTCGGGCTCAGCCGCTGCAAAGCCTCCGCGATGCAAGTCGCGGAGGCTTTTTGTCTTCACTCTTGCTCGTTCGCCTTCACTCACGCCGCTCGGTATAATGAAGGTTCCAACTATGGCCAATCATTCTTACTTGCGCGTCTGGACGCGCGACTTTTCCACCGAAACAATGATCGCGGAGTTCGCGCGCTTCTTGACAACCGCGCCGCTCTCCACCACCAAGAACACATTCACCGAACTCATCGTTCAGCCGGTAGACCCGACCGAGCCAGCAGCCGCGGAATGGGATCTGCGCGCACAAGGCGCCGGCCCTGCACAAATCGCTGCGCTTGCCGCGCAAAGCCTAAACTCCGATTCGGCATACATCGCGTCGGGCAGCTGGGACCTCTGGAATTTCGACATGGAAACGCTCAAGTGGCAGCAGCAACCACAACCGTTAACTCTGATTTGTCAGGGGAAGGATTACGAAGACGGCATCGCCGCGACCACTGGCCATTTCTCCGCCGATCTCGGCTTCGAATTTTTCTTTACCGGCCACGCAGGGCTCCTCGCTCCCGGCGCAGCATCGAATCCATTTGATTCCTCCGACCATCCGGTAGAGCATACGTTCCGCCAGTGGATGACCGTTCCCGCCAATCTCAAGGAATATCACGCAAAGACGCGCGAAAACATCCAACAGCTGTTCAGTTGGGTGGAAGGCGTGCAGCGCGCGCTGCCTGTCGAACGCAGCGAACTATGGTCCGAGGGAGAAGAAAATTTTGAGGCGCGGCTGGACGCAATTCTCGCGCGGAGGTAGATCTCTGCCACTGCGCTTCGCACGTGTGCGCGGCCAGCGCTTTGCACTTCCTTTGGCCACCGTCGCCTGTGCGACCATCGCTGCACATTCCACAGCCGCACAAGCTTCCCCGCCGGCGTCACCCGCTCACGTCAGCGCGGCGCATCCGCAGACAACCAAGCCCACCCCCACGATCTCCGCACATCGAAACGACGAACTCACTCTCGCGGGTTTGCGCCCGGGCCAAGACAATTTCGCTAAAGCGCAAAAATTGTTTCGCAAACCATCGCTCACAAAATTCGACGGCACGAATCCGATCTGGCACGACACCTGCCGCAATCAAAGCCTCTCGATCATCACCGATTCCGACAGCGGCACGATTCAGGAAGTCCGCGTCTCCGAAAACAACTCGAAATTCGCGCCCGCAACTCCGGCTTCCACCCCTGCGGAGTCGAACTGCGGATCTGGCGCCGCCGGCACACGATCGCGCTGGCTGACTGGCCACGGCCTCTTCATCGGCTCCTCATGCTCTCGCACTTTCGAATTGTATGGGCAACCTGGTTCGCGCGGTCCTTCCACCAAAGACGGCCAACAGTTAGAATTGTTGTACTACGCCTTCGATTGGGCGGGTCCTGATGTTCCGCAGGTCATGGCGGTTCTTTGCACGCCGGGAAGCAACGCCAAACCCGGTCGAGTCGTGGAAATCACGTTGATGGCGCCAAGCCTCTGAATGAACTCACCGACACAGATCGAAGGCTGTAGCCGCGTTCCGACTGCTAACAACACCGCCTGCTCGCCGTCCTTACTCTTGGGTGTTTCATCCATTGATCTTGGTAGCCGCACGTTGAATCTACAGCGCAACGCAGCAGCACACGGAGGCTCTGCCCTGAGACACCTACTTCACGTTTTGTTGTGCGTAGTTGCGATAACAATCGTCGGAGGCTTCGCCGCCGGTTGCGGCGATACGCCGAAACCCGCGGAGACGAAATCCGATCCGGCACCTGCGTCAGCCGTTCCCGCAAAACCCGCCGTTCCCGACGACATTCAAGCCGGCGCGCAAGCTCTGCTCGGCACCGAAACCACCGTGCTGCTCTTCGGCGATTTGGCGAAAAACGGCAAGCAGCAATTTCTCGCCGCAAACGTCGTACCCAAAACGTCAAAGAACAACAATATTCCAGGCACAATCATCACCCGCGCCGTCATCGCACAAAACGACGACGGCCAGTGGAAAGAAATTTTTCGCTGCGATGAGCATCTGAAAAACGCCAAGGGATTTCTCGGCGGCACACCATTGTCCGACGTCGCTGGATGGCGCATCGCGTATGAGCAAGATCCGGCAAAAGGGCTCGCGCTCTACCTGACTCCACTTAAAGGCGTCGACGATCCAGCCCACTCGCTGCCGATCGGTGTGCGCTACAACCCGCAGACGAAACGCTACCAGACTCTCGATCGCACCTACGAACATTTCTTGCTGGAACAGCCGACGATGGGCGGCACGCCGAAGTCAGTTTTGCACTAGCTGCGGCGATACGCATCGAATTGACAAATTGCAATGAGCTCAAGCGCGACAACAACGACGAGCACGACCACTGCGAACAAAAGCACAGTTGTGTCGTCGGGTTCTGCGAGCGCGAGCCCATCCAAAACTGCGCCGCAAAAATCCTCTTCCTGGCGAAATCTCGTCGGCCTCTTGCCGTATCTCAAGCGCTATCCCGGCGGTGTCGCCCTCGGCATGTTGTGCCTGTTGCTTACCAGCCTCGTCGGCAACATCATCCCGCTCACCACCGGCGTCATCACCGACGTCGTCGCCGGCAATCCGCGCCCCTTTCAATCCAGCGCTCAAACGCAACTCGGCGCGTCATGGCTCGGCGATCACATTCCTTTCTACGCGGCGCACAGCCGTCACGCCATCGGCATCTACTGCTTGATTCTTCTCGCCTGCGTCCTTCTGAAGGGCTTTTTCTCCTTCAGCACGCGCTGGATTCTGATCGGCGTTTCACGCGACATCGAATTCGATATTCGCGCCGATCTATTCGACCGCCTGCTCGTCATGGAGCCGGAATTCTACGTCCGCAATCGCACCGGCGAATTGATGTCCCGTGCCACTAACGACCTCAACAACGTCCGCATGGTCCTCGGCCCCGGCATCATGTACACCGGCCAAACCCTCGCGACGATGGTGCTCGCGCTTTTCATTCTCGCGCGTCTCTCCGGCTCGCTCACTCTCTGGATTCTGCTGCCTGTGCCGATCGTTTTCGTCGCGGTGCGCCACTTCGGCAAAGTCATCCACGATCTCTATGAAAAAATCCAGGCTGCGCTGGCGTCGCTCTCCGCCAAGGTGCAAGAGAATCTTTCCGGCGTTCGCGTAGTGCGCGCGTACGCGCAGGAAGAAGCCGAGATTCGCGGCTTCGACGAGCCGAATCGCGAGTACGTCGCAACCAACATCAAGCTCATCCGCACCTGGAGCATGTTCATGCCGTCGCTCCAGGCGCTCATCGGCACATCTTTTCTTATCGTGCTGTGGAAGGGCGGCGACCAACTCCTCAACGGCCAAATCACTCTCGGCGCGTTGATCGCTTTCTATACCTACCTCGGCCTGCTCGTTTGGCCGATGATCGCTCTCGGCTGGGTCACCAATATTTTCCAGCGCGGCGCCGCCAGCACCGGCCGCCTCAACTACATCCTGCAAGCCAAGCCCCAAATCGACGACAGCGTCGCGACCATTCCGAAACAAACCAAAGTCACCGGCGAAATCGAATTCCGCGATCTCACATTCACGTATCCAACGAACCTAGCCGGCAACGCCGCAAATGCCAAAACAAACGGCTCCGTCGGAGCTGCCCCGCATCCGGTGCTCCGCGACATCAATCTCAAAATTCCCGCCGGCTCAACGCTCGCGATCGTCGGTCCCACAGGGAGCGGCAAAACCACGCTCGCCTCTCTGATCGCCCGCCTCTGGGAATCTCCCAACGGCCAGCTCTTCATCGACGGCCACGCCATCCGCGAATGGCCCATCGAAAATCTTCGCCGCGCGATCGGTTACGTCCCGCAAGACACCTATCTCTTCAGCGAAACCGTTGGCGGCAACATCGCCTTCGGTCTCACCGAATACGGTGTCGATCAAATCGGCTCCGCCGCTGAAATCGCAAATCTCGACGCCGACATCGAAACCTTCGCCAACAAATACGAGACCGTGGTTGGCGAACGCGGCGTCACTCTCTCCGGCGGACAAAAGCAGCGCAGCGCCATCGCCCGCGCCGTCATTCGCGATCCGCGCATCCTCATCCTCGACGATTCCCTCTCCGCCGTGGACACGCAAACCGAAGAGCGCATCCTCACCCGCCTGCGCGGCGTCATGGAAGGCCGCACCACAATTTTGATTTCACATCGCATCTCCACCGTGCAGAACGCCGATCTGATTATCGTCCTGCGTGATGGCCGCATCATCGAGCGCGGCACGCACGATCAACTGCTCACGAGCGAAGGCTACTACGCCGACCTGCACCGCAAGCAGTTGCTCGAAGAAGAGCTTGAGAACGTATGAGCAATATCCACGACGAAGAAGCGCTCGGTAAGGCGTACGACTCGCACCTGCTGAAACGGCTGCTCGAATATCTGCGGCCCTATCGCTGGCGTGTGATTCTTGCGCTCGCATTCGTTGCCGTCGTCACCCCGCTTGAACTCGCCCCACCAAAACTCTTTCAAATCGCCATCGATAAATATCTCGTCCCCGGCATGCGACACCAGATCGTCGAATCGTCCGCCTGGCGTGGCATCGGCATCATCAGCATCGTTTTCTTCGGCGTCTTGCTGTTCGACTTCCTCGCGCAGTACATCCAGATCCGCATAATGCAGCGCGTCGGCCAGCAAACGATGTACGACATGCGCACCGCGATCTTCCGTCACATCCAGCGACTGCCGATGTCCTACTTTGACCGCAATCCCGTCGGCCGTCTCATCACGCGTGTCACTACCGACGTTGACGCCCTCAACGACCTCTTCGCCGCCGGCGTCGTGACGATGATCAACGACTTCTTCCTCCTCGCCGTCCTCGCCGTGTGGCTCTTCTCGATCGATCACAGGCTGGCGTTCGACGCGCTCGCTGTCCTGCCTTTCATCCTCGTTGTCACCTACGTCTTCCGCAAATACGTGCGTGACGCCAACCGCCGCATTCGCACCGCCGTCGCCAGCATCAACGCCTACCTGCAGGAATACATATCCGGCATGAGCGTCGTGCAGCTTTTCAATCGCGAACAGAAAGCGCGCGCCGAATTTCGCCGCCGCAACCGCGAAAATATGGTCGCCTGGCGCGACGCGATTCTTGCCTTTGCTCTTTTTTATCCCGCCGTCGAAATTCTAAGCATCTTCGCCACCGCGCTCATCTACTGGTCCGGCGGCAACCGCGTCCTCAATGACACGCTCAGCCTCGGCGTTCTCACCGCCTTCACGATGTACGCCACACGCTTCTTCCGCCCGATTCAAGACCTCAGCGAAAAATTCAACATCCTGCAATCCGCGATGGCCGCCTCCGAGCGCATCTTCAAACTTCTCGACGAACCTGCACCGGTCGCCTCGCCCGCCGATGCGATCCGCATCGACGCGCCTCGCGGCGAAATCGAATTTCGCAACGTCTGGTTCAGCTACTCCAACAAAACCCAGTTCACCGATGACGATTGGGTTCTCCGCGACGTCTCGTTCCGCATCGCTCCTGGCCAGACCATCGCGATCGTCGGCCACACCGGCGCGGGCAAGACCACTCTCATCTCGCTACTTCTCCGCTTCTATGACGTCCAGCGCGGCGAGATCCTTCTCGACGGCGTAGACATCCGCAAGATTAATATTCAAGACTTGCGCCGCATGTTCGGTATCGTCCTCCAGGATCCCTTCCTCTTCAGCGGCACGATCGAATCCAACATCCGCCTCGGCTCGCCCGGCATCGCTCGCGAAGACGTCCTCCGCGCCTGCGACGAAATCGGCCTCTCCGATTTCATCACCGCGCTCCCTGAAGGCGTGTCGTCCGCCGTCAACGAGCGCGGCTCAACGCTCAGCGTCGGCCAACGCCAGCTCATCAATTTCGCCCGCGCCCTCGCGCACAATCCGCGCTTCCTCATCCTCGACGAAGCCACATCTAGTGTGGACACAAAAACCGAATTTCAAATTCGCGAAGCGCTCAACCGCCTTCTCCATGGCCGCACCGCGCTCGTCATCGCACATCGCCTCAGCACCATCCAATACGCCGACCGCATCCTCGTCTTCCACAAAGGCCGCCTCCGCGAACAAGGCGCCCACCAGGAACTCCTCGCCCAACGCGGCATCTACTACCGCCTCTACCAGCTCCAATACAAGGAGCAAGAGCTGCACCTCCCCGACGCTCAGCCCGCCGCAATCCCGACGCTCCCGTCACCTCAACCCGCCACCGACTAATCCGAAGCGAGCCGGCTTTTGGGTGCCGCACCCTTGGTGGTCTCCAAAGTGTGCGGGTTTAGATCAAGCCCCGCCCAAGCCGACGCGACGACCACCCTGTACCCGCGATCGTTTCCCTGATCGCGCGGTTTAGATTCCACTTTCCCAAGATTCAACGGTCGCCGCCGTTTCTTTCCGAATACGTCCACCCATACCTTGACCTTCTACCCCTCCAATGCTACCCTCCATTCGCACAACCATAGAAGCCCGAGGTATCACAACAAATTATGCCCACGCCGCCCAAATCCGATCTCCCCCAAGGCACCCTCGACCTCCTCATCCTCAAAATCGTTGCTCTCGGCCCAGTCCATGGCTACGCCATCGCTCAACGCCTCGAACAAGTCTCCCGTGGCGTAGTCCAAGCCCCCGAAGGCTCGCTCTATCCCGCCCTCCATCGCCTCGAAAATCGCGATCTCCTCACCGCCGACTGGAAACAAACCGACACCGGCCGCGAAGCAAAATTCTACAAACTCACCCGCAAAGGCCGAGGAGCTCTCGCCCAAGAAGAAGCCAGTTGGAACCGCCTCACCGACGCAGTCTCTCTCATCCTCGGCCTCTCCAACGCCGAAGGAGACGCAAAATGACTTGGCTAGCCCGTCTTTTTCGTCGTCAAAAAATGGAATCGCAGCTCGACAAGGAACTCCTCTTCCACATCGAACAACACGAGCAAGACCTGATCGCCCGCGGCGCCACTCCCGAAGAAGCCCATCGCCGCGCCCGCCTCGCGCTCGGCGGCCCCGAACAAATCAAAGAAAAATGTCGCGACGCCCGCGGCACTCGCTGGCTCGAAGACCTAGCCCAAGACACGCGCTACGCCATCCGCACCTTCCGTAAAAAGCCCGGCTTCGCCATCATCGCGCTCTTCATTCTCGCGCTCGGCATCGGTGCCACGACCGTCATGTTCACCGTCATCAACGGTGTCCTTCTCAAGCCGCTCGAATTTCCGAACCCCGATCAACTGATGACGCTTCACGGCTCCACAAAAGAGTTCGGCGAATTTTGGGGCTTCTCTGGTCCAGACGCCGACGACGTTGCCAAGGACGCGCACTCGTTTGTCGTGGCGGCATGGATTTACGGTGGCGGCACCATCAGCGGTCCTGGCGAGCCCGAATACGTCCTCGGTCGCCAGGTCACCCCGAATTTCTTCTCGATGCTCGGGGTGCCCATGCGCGAAGGCCGCGGCTTCCGCAACGAAGAGGACAAGCCGGGCGCTGCACCCGTCGCGATCATCAGCTCCACACTCGCGCGCCGCCATTTCTCACAAGACTCAAACGCGGTCGGCGCCACACTCGCCTTCGAAGGTAATTCCTACACGGTCGTCGGGATCCTCCCCGCAAGCTTCCGCCTCGCAGGCAACGCCGACATCTTTACGCCAATGCATCAAAGCTCCGATCATCGCGCGCAGCGCCGCGACGCTCGCTTCATTCATGTCATCGCTCGCCGCAACGATGGCGTCACTTCGGCCGCGGGTCAAGCCGAACTCGATACCACCGCCCACCGTCTCGCGCGTGAATTTCCCGCCACCAATGCCGACCTGGGGATGCTGATGCGTCCTCTCCGCCTTGAACTCGTCGGCACTATCGGATCGACGCTCTGGCTTCTCCTCATCGCGGTTGCTCTTGTCTTGCTGATCGCCTGTGTGAACATCGCCAGCCTCGTGCTCGCCCGCGCTGTCTCCCGCGAGCGCGAACTCGCCATGCGCGTCGCCCTCGGCGCCGGACTCGGCCGCCTCGTGCGGCAGTGTCTCACCGAAAGTGCCGTGCTCGGCCTTGCCGGAGGGACACTCGGCGTCGCACTCGCGGCGATTGGCATCGGTCCATTCGTCGCGTTCTGGCCGGGCAGCCTTCCCCGCGCCGACGAAATTCACATCGACTGGCGCATTCTACTTTTCGCAGTTGGAGTCTCCCTGCTCAGCGGCCTGATCTTCGGCCTAGCGCCCGCATTCCGGGTGCCCATCCAAAACATCGAGCACGCCCTTCGCGTCGGCGGCCGCACCATAGCCGGCAGTTCTCGTCGTCTTCACGCTATTTTCGTCATCGCCGAAATCGCACTCGCCTTCGTTCTCCTTGCCTCCGCAGGAATGCTCGGCCGCACGATGCTCAAACTCTCTTCCCTCGATCCCGGCCTCAACACGCACAACCTGCTCACCGCGCGATTCGCTCTCTCGCCCGCTTCACTCAACACTCCGGCCCAAATGCGCACCGCGTGGCAATCCTTGCTCGACCAGACGCGCAGCACACCGGGAGTCCAGTCGGCCGCTCTCGCCGATATCATTCCCATGCGCGAGGGCGAAAATGTCCTGCCCTACTCCACCGCGCCACTCGCGAACCCATCCGACGCAACCTCGTTTGCTCTTGCCGCCACCGTCACTCCCGACTATCTCGCGGTCACTGAAATTCCTCTCCGCGCCGGGCGCTTCTTCACCGACGACGACAAACTCGGCGGTGCACCAATCATCGTCATCGACGAAAACCTTGCGCGCCATGCTTTCGGCACAACGAGCGTCGTCGGTCGCCGGCTCTATCTGCCAAACCTCAACGCAGAACCCGTCACAATCATCGGAGTCGTCGGCCATGTCCGCCACTGGGGCCTCGCTGGCGACGATCAATCGCGCATTCGCGATCAGATCTACTATCCCTTCGCTCAAGTTCCCGATCACCTCATGCGTTTTTTCTCCTCGGTGATGTCCCTCGCCGTCCGCACTCACAGCGATCCCGCCGCGATGATCAATCCGCTCCGTCAGCGGCTTCGTGGTGGCGCGGGCGATCAGATGCTCTATGACGAGGCCAGCATGGACCAACTCGTTGCCGCATCGCTCGACAGCCAGCGCTTCTTGCTCTTGTTGTTTGGAATCTTCGCCGGTCTCGCGCTGTTGCTCGCGTGCATCGGCATCTACGGCGTGCTCTCTTACCTCACCAGCCAGCGCATCCCAGAAATCGGCGTCCGCATGGCGCTGGGCGCGTCAGCGCGCGAAGTCATTCGCCTGATCCTCCGCCAAAGCCTCGCGATGATTCTCCTTGGCGTCGGCGTAGGCTTGCTGGGCGCTTTCTCCGCTGCACGTCTCCTTCACCGATTGGTCGAAGGCATGCAACCCGCCGAACCGCTGACATTCGTCGCTATGGTCGCCGTCCTCTTCGCGACCGCGCTCCTGGCCAGCTACATCCCCGCCCGCCGCGCAAGCCATACCAACCCCGTCGAAGCCCTTCGCCAAGACTGATCGATCACCGCCCTGCATGAGCGTTGTAGGTTTTGTATGAGCGTTGTAGGGGCGCAGCACGCTGCGCCCCAGCTTGCCCAGCCCCCAAACCCCTTCTCAATCTGTTTTTTCCTCTCTTCCCTTTCAACTTTCGACTGTCGACTGTTGACTTCTTCTTCCTCACAGTCGGAGCATCAATTGCGCCGCCGCGAACAGCGTCTTCACATCCCCCGGCGACAGCGCCTCGAATCGCTCCGCCAACGCTCTGACCCGCCGGGCCTTCCCCGCCTGCATCAATTTCTCGCCCTTCGCCGTAGCGCGGACACGAACCGTCCTTCGATCCGCCTCGTCATCGACTCGTTGCACAAGTTTTTTCTGAGCGAGCCCTTCGACGATCCTGCTCATCGTCGGAGGCCGAACCTGTTCCAGCGTCGCGAGTTCGCTCACCGTTTTTGCCCCGCCAAAAACCAGCACCGACAACGCCGAAAGTTGCGCCGGGCCGATCCCCGCCTGCGCATCCTCAGTCCGCACCATCCGCAACACCCGAATCGCCGCCGAATGCAAAAGCTCCGCCGTCTCCACCTTTGACAAATTTCCGCTTGACATAGACAGTCCTTAGCAACACTATTCGTTAGCTATGCTATCTAATAGCCTAGCTACACAAGGAGCTTACCATGGCCGCAACCTCGCCACTCACCGGAATCCTCCAGATTGCTATCTCCGTCAAAGAAATCGACCGTGCGACATCCTTTTACCGTGATGTCCTTGGCCTGCCGCTCTTGATGACCGCGCCCAATATGGCGTTCTTCAATTGCGGCGGCGTCCGCCTTTACCTCGACGCCGGGCAGGGCTCGGACCACACCGGCTCTACCTCCGGCTCGCTCATCTATTTCCGAACTCCAGACATTGACGCGTTGCACGCCGACGCCAAAACCAAAAACATCGTGATCCATCAAGAACCTCAAATCATCGCGCGCATGCCCGATCACGATCTCTGGCTGATGTGGATCAAAGACTCCGAGGGCAATCTGCTCGGCGTCATGGAAGAGCGTCGGAAGTAGACTCTCGATCTAAGCCCCTGCATTGTAACGATCCGACCCACACGAGAACTTGGCAGGCGCGCATCTTCGGCCCGTCAGTCTCATCCCAGCGGGCCTTGTTAAACTGTTGAATCGACCACTCACACGCAGCTGACGGAACGCAGAGCACGGAACACGAATCACGCTCCGCCCACATGCCGTATCATGTCCACGCACATCCAATGCCGCCCATCCCTCTTCTACTCTCCGCCGGCGAAGCGTCCGGCGACATGTATGCCGCCCGCCTCGCCACCGCCCTCCAACAACGCGCCGACGTAAAAATTTTCGGCATGGGCGGCCCGCAAATGCGCGCCGCAGGCGTTGACATCATCACCGACTACTCCGAAGTCTCCGTCGTCGGCATCACCGAAATCCTCAGCCATCTCCCGAGCCTCATCCGCGCCATGCGCAAACTCGTCGATGCCGCTGAAGAACGAAAACCCACGCTCGCCATCCTCACCGACTTCCCCGGCTTCCATCTCCGCCTCGCCCGCAAACTCAAATTCCGAAATATTCCCAACGCCTACTACATCTGCCCCCAGTTCTGGGCATGGCGCCCATGGCGCGTAAGAATCGTGCGTCGCCGTTTCAAACTCGGCCTCTGCATCTTCCCATTCGAAGAAAAGTTTTACAGTGACGCCGGCGTCCCCACAAAGTTCATCGGCCATCCTCTCGTCGGCCACGTCAAGCCCACACTCGATCGCGCCGCGTTCCGCGCCGCTCATCACTTCCATCCCGAAGAACCGCTCGTCGCGGTTCTTCCGGGCAGCCGCTCCGCCGAACTGCGCCAGCACCTGCCGGTGCTGCGCGAAGCCTGCCTGCGCATCCACAACGCCGAGCCCCGCACACAGTTCGTCGTCGCCGCCGCTCCCGGCGGCCGCGACGACGCCTCTACCACCCTCCGCCAAGGCTGGGCCGGACATCTCTCCCTCCGCGTCGTCACCGATCAAACCTACGACGCCCTCGCCGCCTCCGACGCCGCCATCGTCTCCAGCGGCACCGCCACCGTCGAAACCGCCCTCCTCGACGTCCCCATGGTCGTCGTCTATCGCGTCACTCCTCTCACCGCCCTGCTCGCCAAGCCGCTCGTCCGCACGAAATTTTTCAGCATGGTCAACCTCATCGCCGAAAAGCGCGTCGTCCCCGAACTCATCCAATCCGACTTCACCCCCGACCGCGTCGCCACCGAAATCCTCGCCCTCCTCCGCACGCCGTCGCTCCGCGACGCCATGCGCGCCGACCTCGCCGAAGTCCGTCGCCGCCTGGGTCCCCCAGGCGCCGTCGACCGCGCCGCCGACTCCATCCTCGCTCTC
>DATAMU010000136.1:0-3237 GCA_036266605.1 Candidatus Acidiferrum sp.
GTTCCGGGCAGTCCGTGCGGCACAAAGATCGAGCTGAAGTTAAGGGGAAGTATCGCTTATGCCGGGAAGATGCAATCGGTGTTCGTTCGGTTCGTGAACCGTTTGCGGCCTTGATTCAAATGGGACTGGGGAGCGGGAAGATTGGTTTGTTGTGGTGCGTACACCGTAAGAGCGGCGCTGAAGGCGCCGCACTCCACATGGTTGGTGCTGAGGATGGGCTTGGGCGGAGACGGGTTAGCGGAAGTTGATGATGAGTTGGTCGAGGGGCAAGGCTTTTTTCGGGTGGAGCGGTGGGGTCAGGAGGACGTGCGGGACAGGAGTGCCGTCGGCTTCGGCTTGGTCGAAGGCGGCGGTGCTGGTGACGCGGGCGGTGACTTCGAAGGAATCGATTTCGTAGGGGAGGCCGTTGGAGGCGAGGGACGAGGGCTGGTCCATCAGTTGGAAGTGGAGATGGGGGACGAGGGAGTTGCCGGTGTTGCCGACTAGGCCGAGGACTTGGCCGGTTTTGACTTTGTCGCCTTGATGGACCTTGATGCTGCCGGGTTGCAAGTGCGCGTACATGGCGTAGCGGTGCTGGCCTAGATCGAGGATGACGGCGTTGCCATCGGCGTCAGCGGGATTGATTGCGGTGGGATATTGGCCGGGAGTGCCTTCGGGTGCGCCGTCGGTGGTGCTGGCGACGGTGGCGTCGGCGACGGCGATCGCCTCTTTGCCGAAGATATTGTAGCTTTCGACTTTTTCACGCGGGCCGCGGTAGATGCGGCCTTGTTCGTTGACCTGTTCCCAATCGACTGCATAGCGTTGCGCGAGCCAGAAGCGGCCGTTGATCGGCAGCGTGGCGCGGGTGTGCCGGACGGCGTCGCAGCAGGAGTCGGCGGAGATGTAGCCGGTGCCGTGGAGTGGCGGTCCGATGACGGCGACGGGACGGCGATCGACGGCGATTGTTCCGCCGGAGGCGGTGATTTCCTGATGGCCCGGAGGGGCTGCGGCGAAGCGGGCGGTGACGCGGTGACTTAGTTCGCGCGGGGGGTGTTTTCCTTCGGGCAGTTGGAAATGGATGAAGAGGAGGGCTTGCGTGCTTTTGGCTAGGGTGGCAGTTGATTCGCGCGTGCCGATTGGCTGAAGGCGGGTTGAGATTTCTTTGGAGTCGAGAGTTTGAAGTTCGGCGGCGTCGCCGAGGATTTCCACTTTTTCGAGGGTGACGTCGCCGCTCGAGAAATTGGTGAGGAGGAGTTCGTAGGCGAGATGGGTGACGGAGTCGGAGCCGGTGAAGGGGATTGGGGCGTCCTGAACGGAGAGGAGAAGAGGAGTCATTTCTTCTTTGGGGGCGGCGGAGGCGGCGAGGGAGCGGGCGATGAGAGTGGCGAGGATGGCGAAAGAGACTAGGGCGAAGACGGAGAAGAAATAGGTGCGAAATCGTGAGGGCATGGGAGAGCTCCGAAGTGCGAGGAAGATGGTACGACAGGAGGTAGAGGAGGGGAAGGAAGTAGAGGACGTGCGCGCTGGTGCGCTGTTGTTGCCAGTATGAGCGAGCCCGTCCCCTACTGAAATGGAACAGGAATACGGGCATAAATGAGTAGCGCTCTTAGCGGTGCAGGAACCAGGCAGCGAAGGCGGGAATCCAGGCGATCGCCAGGAGGACGTAGGCTAGAGCGCAGAGAAGGTAGTCAGCGAGGGTGAAGGGGTTTGGCGTGACATCCCGATAAGAGTCTTTCAGATGGACCTTGTATGGCTTGCTTCCCATGGGTGCCTTGCAGGGTACAGATCTTGCTATTTGCAAGGATGCATATTGGATTCGGCGGCGTCCAGAGAGGACTTGTCAAAAAACGCTGTATTTTGCAGGTTTTCCACAGGTTTCGACGTGAATCGCGAACCCTGCGAGCCGCGATTATTTTTTGTGGTTGTAACATCCAGGGTGAGGAATTAGTGATATGATGTCGCGCAAATACGGCACTCGAAGGCCGGCGCGGGTTGTCCTCCCTGCGGAGAATTGGTCGGTTAGGCTAGGCAAGGGAGGTGTCTTCATGCGCAGACTCAAGAATCTGCCAGGTTGGCTTGCGTTCCGAAGACTGGAAGCGCCGCTGTTGATGGGGCTGCTGCTGTTCATCACAAGTTACACGGGCGATGTGATTCTGGAATGGCGGAAAGTTTCGACCACATCGACGATCCTGAACAATTTAGCGATTGGGATATTGGGCGGGTTGACGCTGCTGTTCTATTTGTCGGCGAGTTATGAATATCACAATTATAGGCGCGCGAAAGAGCAGATGGCGTTGATTTCGGAAGTGAACCGGCAGGTGCGCGAAGCGCTGATGGATATTACGGAATCGGCGATGGTCGAAGATCGAGTCGAGAGGCTGACGCGGCTGGATGAAGCGACCGAGCGGATCGACCAAGTATTGACGCAGCTGGTGCCCACGACGGCGGCGACTATGAGCGCGGAGGCGGCGAAGGCGAAGACGGGGGAGACGAGACCGGCGCTGGCGCGGTGAAAGCGTGACTCGTGTTTCGTGATCCGTGTTCCGTGGGGAGAGAGAGCTGAAAGTTTGCTCCCTCTGAGTTCGTGTAGTGATCTGGCGTTGACTCAAATCTGAAAATTTATTTTGTGGTGATGTCTTCACGGATGCGGTCGTATTCGTCGGTGGAGACGATTCCTTTGTCGAGCAGGTCGCGCTTTTCGTGGTAGGGGCGAGCGGCGATGATACGTCGCGCGGTGCGCTTGTCGATTCCCGGCAAATCATCTAACTGAACTTCCGAAGCAGAGTTGAGGTCGAGCGGGCCGTGATGGCTTTCGTTCCAGCCGTCGCGGACGCCTTGCGCGGCGACGCGCGCTTCATGGGCGGCCTCGTGTGCGGCTTCGCCGATTTTGCGGCTGGCCTCTTGGATCGCGGGCTTCGCGTTCGCGGTGGCGCGTGCAACTTCTTCACGTGTTTTTTCGTCGCGGGCGCGCTGGTCGGGGTCGTTGGAGTTGCAGCCCATGCAGACTCCGAAGATAAAGGCGGCGGCGAGTAGAAGGCCAAATGCAATCAAGGTGCGTGACGGCGACATCGATGAGGCTCCTGAAGTTGTAGGCGCGACGCGCGAGAATTTCGTGATTAGCGGAACGGTAGTTGGATGCGTGAAGGAAGCGTTCGGGCGGCGCGAACGTTTGTGTGTCCGAGCGGCCACTCTCGCGGATGTGAATGTTAGTCGGCGATGATGATGAGCAGTCGGACGCCGGGATGGACCGGATCGATT
>DATAMU010000137.1:0-2002 GCA_036266605.1 Candidatus Acidiferrum sp.
AGGAGCGGGGGGTGGGGGGATGGAGTTGGGTGGGCGGCGGTCATCGAGGCGGCATGAATCTCCCTAGGTCGTATGAAAGCGTCCATTCTAGCTCAGCGAGCGCCAGGTGCCGAAATGCGGCGACAGTGGCGGTAGATCGCAAAAACGCCGGCTGGAAGCCGGCGCTACCAAATAAAAGGAGGCAAAGATCGAATCTTTGCCTCCCGGGGTGGTGGGGTGGTACTAGCAACCCTCGACGGCTTGCAGCCTGCCCTGCCAGGCAGGCCTGCTGCCTCACTCGCGTGATGCGCCGTAGCGTGGTAAGAGACTTACCACCAGAGGGCAATGAGAGTTATGTAGCACCGGCGGTTGTGGGTGTCAACGGGCCTTTAGGACAGGTGGAAGAAGAAGATCACCACAGAGTTCGCAGAGGACGCGGAGCCGAAGCGAAAACCTAGGGAGCTGAAGACGCGGGGATTGTGTGGACATGGGGCGCAGCAGTGTGCGCCCGTACATCACAGAGCCGAGATCACTGGTGGGCCGTGAACTGTGAAGGGAGTTAGTCGCCGGAGGCGAAGCTGACGGCGGTGTTCAGGCCGAGCAGGGAGCCGCGGTCGCGGGTCGATTGTGGTGATGGCATTGGGCGGCGATTCGCGAGCACTTTCGTTGCGCGCGATTTCTGAAGAGAAGATGGCTGGAGGGACTGCTCCATTTTTTCGCGGAGGCGGCGGCGCGCGCGGAAGAGGCGCAAGCGGACGGCGACGACGGAAATTGATAAGCGATCGGCGACTTCCTGCGTCGAGTAGTGCATGACGTCGCGCAGCAAGCAGGCTTGGCGCAGATCGGCGGGTAGCTGCAGGATCACGTCGGCTAATTTGCGGCCCATTTCGCGGCGGGCGCACTGCTCTTCGGGATTGGCAGTCGGGGTCGCGAGTAAAGTCGCGAGTGATTCTTCCGAGTTGCCGCGCGGTTCTTCGAGCGAGAGATGTTTGGCGTCGCGGCGCTGGCGCAACGTATCGATCGAAGTGTTGCCCGCGATGCGCGCGAGCCAGGCGCGGAAGTCGTCGGTATTGTCTTCGCAGTTTCCCGAAAATTGGTCGAGGCGCGACCACGCTTTAAGCAGCGTTTCCTGGCGCACGTCTTCGGCATCGGCGACGTTGCCGGTGACGCGGCGAGCGCGTTGGAGCAGCGTCGGAACATAGGGCGTGACGATTTCGGTGAAGGCTTCGCGATCGCCGCGGCGGGCGCGCGAAATCAGTGTGGCGTGCGGACGCGTCCTGACGCCCGTGTGCAGCTCTGTGAATTTCGATGAGAAGGTGACCGGTGCGGTGCTCATGGCGGTATAGCAGATGGCAGGCGGAGCGCCATGCCAGGATGTCGTCTAAATGCTTCTAAACATAGAGGTTCTTTGAAATGTGAAGCTGACCGGGCTGGCGGCAAAACGACCGCTTTTGGGACACATTGTCGCGAAAGCGGTCATTGTGTTCGAAATCGGTCGCTGAATGACTCCGATCTGCGAATCCATCATCGGAGCGAACTGAATTTTCGAGATCAAGACCCTGGCTGTGCTTTTTGTCGCCCGAAACATCCGGCTGAAACAAGGAAATCGAGTTCGGTAACTTTATGTCCACGTACTGATGCGGTCAGGCTCTACCTTGCGCAAGAAGCAGCCGATATACTCCGAGGCAACTGTTTTCTTGTGTTGGTTTGTGTTGCGTAAGGAAAGGGTGCATCTAGGCGCACCCGAAGGAGAGACGACTTGAAAGAAAAACGGTCCTCGCGCACGGAGGCGACGGAGGTCGTGGACCGCTCAGATAGCTTCGCCGCAGCATTTTTCGGACTGAAGCGAATCTTTGCGCCGTACACGAAATCGCTCAACGTAAACGCGGACACACGAACGCGGTTCTATCTAGAAACCAAATCAGGAAGCTACAAAGGGAAGCCACTTTTTTTCGGAGCGGCCATTTCGGGGAGAGCGTCGGTCAGCTTTCACCTGATGCCGCTGTACTGGGACGAGTCGCTT
>DATAMU010000138.1:0-5308 GCA_036266605.1 Candidatus Acidiferrum sp.
CAGCGAATCTTGAATGTCCGACGCAAACTCGCGCGATTCGTCGATCTTCTCGCTGCGGGCAATCCGCTTCACGATGTCGTCGAGATCGTGGATGCTTTCGTTCGCGGTCGCGTTTTCGCGCGACGCCACTTCCATGGCGTCCGGCGACCCTTTCAAATTCAAATAGTAGGTCTCAATCCCACGCGCCTGATGATCGTGCGACGAATTCGCATGGATCGAAATAAACAAATCCGCTTTCGCTTCGTTGGCGATGTGCGTTCGCTCTTCGAGCGGAATGAATGTGTCGTCCGATCGCGTGAACACCACGTCCGCGCCTGGCAGCCGCTGCTGAATAATTTTCCCCAGCCGCAGCGCTACATCGAGGCACAAATCCTTTTCCATCAGCCCCGTCGGCCCGATCGTTCCGGTATCATGTCCGCCATGCCCCGCATCGATCACAATCCGGCCGATCTTCAATCCCAACGCGCGTGTCAGCGTCGATTGTCCATCCCGCGTGGGCTGTGCCGAAGTGGACGGCTGAATCAAATCCGGTTTCGCGCCCTTCTTCGATTTTTTCGATGACGAATTACTACGGACCAATGACGGCGGCAGGTTCGACGTGCCAACGCCTTCCGTTGAATTCGACGCCGAAGTCGTCGCCTTCGCAGAATCATTCGTCGGGCTGGCCCCACTGTTCGACCGTTTCGACGGAGTCGGCGTTGAGGTCCCGGCAGTCGCGTCGGCTGGCACCTCCGCCGCATCCACCCCCTTCGCCGTATTCGTCGGCGCCATCTCTTTGTCTTTGTTCTTGCCGGCCACGTTCGCGGGGCCCGCTGGCAAAACGTCCGCCAACTCCGCCTCGCCCTTCGCATCGACCACGGGCGGATTTACCGGCTTCGCGCCCTTGTTTGCCGCCCTTGCCGCGCCCGTTTTTGCGTACAAATCGATAATCAGCGCCGGCGGATTATCTTGTAGGGAAGCGTTATATTCCTTCACGCCGGTCACATCCAGCACCACGCGCACAATCCCCGCGTGATTCTGCGCCGCACGCACCGCCGTCAACAAATTGCCTTCCACTTTTACATTCGCCTTTGCTACATCTGCGGGCAATCGTGCGTCGTGAATGTCGAAGAAAATCCGATCCGGATTTTTGATCCGTGCCGACGAGTACTGCACCGTGTCTTCGAGATCGATCGTCACACGTGTCGCGTCGGGCATCGTTTTGGTCGTGATGCGACGCACACGCGGAGTTCCGCCGGTCGGCGTTACAGGCGGCAGCGGAGCCGCTCCACCTGTCGATGCCTCGGAATCGTCGTCATCGGCGTCATCATTTTTCGCGCTCACCGTATTCCCGCGCGAATTCCTGCTCGAATCCCCGCCGTTCTTCGCCGATGGGGCCGAATCCGACTCCCCTAGTGTCAGCGCCAACTCCGCCCGCGCTTCCTGCGCCTCGCGCCGTTTTGCGGACTTCGGATACTTCTTCAAAAAATCATCGTAAATCTTCGCCGCCGCACGCGGATCGCCAAGCTGATCCTTCTCCAGCGCCGCCACTTTCAACATCGCGTCCTGCGACAATTTGCTCGCAGGATATTCGCGCATCAAAAATCGATACGAATCCACCGCCGACTGGTACTAACTTCGCCCAAACCGATCGCCCATCTCGGTGTAAAGCTGGCCGACCGCCGACAGTGATTCCGGCACTTCTGGCGCACGAGGCGTAATCAAAAACACGCGCCGGTACGTCGTGACAACATTTTTGTATTCCGCGAGAGTCCGCTTATTGGCAGGTTTTTCGTTCAGCGCCGAACGCTGTTCTTCCGCGCGATCAAATTGAGCGGTCGCCGCCGCGCGCCTCGAATCGTTCGATTTCGTGGTATTCGCCGCGCTGGCACCAACTGCTGCGCTCGTCGTCACATCGAAGAAGGGAATCGCACACGCGCCAAGTAACAGCAACTTTGCCACGCACAAGCGCGAGAACAGTGTCGCGCCCGTGCGCGCGAATCGCGCGGCAAATCCGCGCGACGCGAAAACCGGCGAAAACCGGGCGAACCTCATGAGAAGGATTCTAGACCTTGCCCCCATACCCAACCTAAAACCTCACCGCCGCTGACTGGAAAGAGTAAACGCCAAGGACTAAAACTAGGTCGTTGCTCACAACTTCGTTGGACGCTGTCACAGCGCCGTCCGTCTTCTCTGCGAATCCTCTCGCCGCGGACCTCACGAAGATCTCCACGAATGATGGCGAACTCTCGGCGAACCTCAGCGCACTCCGCGCCTCTGCGTTATCTTTTTCCGCGCACACTTCAGCCCAGGACGTCATTTCACGCGTCGCAACATTTTTTCGTGCGAACTTCTGCGCGGGGAACGACTCAGTCGTTGGTAAATATGATGCGGCCGGAGGGATCTTCGTTCTTGCGGATGGACCGGGGACGCAGCGTAAACCCTGACGAAAGTCTCCCCGAACCTGGCCGATAATAGGCATTCTGTACTTTTTGTACGTAATCGCGGGTCTCTCGAAAGCGGGGGATACCGTGGGCGCGATCGACCGCGCCTTCTCCCGCATTGTAGGCCGCGAGGGCCAAGTCGAGATTACCATCATATCGTTCGAGCAGAGTCTTCAGATACGTAACACCGGCTTCGACGTTCTGTTGCGGCGTGTAAAAGTCCCGCACTCCAAAACGCTGCGCGGTGGTGGGCATCAACTGCATCAGTCCGACTGCGCCCTTGCGGGAAACTGCGGAAGGATTCCAGTTGCTCTCGGTTTCGATCACAGCGCGCACCAGCGCGGGATCGACGTTATGCCGGTCGGCGGCTTCGTGCACCATGCGCTCGATGCCGTCGCGATCGATGCTGACTGCCGGGCGTTCGGTGCGTCCCGTGAGCGACAACTCGCTCGGCATGTAAACCGCGCTGCGAGGTCGCGGCGTGATCTTGGTGGTTACGACGGGCTCGGCGTTGACCCAGAAGCGGCGTCCGGATGCGTCGGTGACCTTGGCGATCTGGGCGTCCGCGGTGCTGGCGCCCAGCAGTGCGGAAACGGCGCAAAGGGCACCGAAAACGACCGAAACAGGCGTCAAACGAGCACGAAGCGCTCGAAAGCGGCGCTGGTTCACCGTTGGCCGGGGAAGGCCTGTTGTTTCAAAACCTTGCATCGGAAGTTGGGCGGAGTACTAGGCCCTACTGAAATGCTAGGGGTTGGTCCGGGGGGTGTCGATAGTACGAACGGGTGCCCTGTGTCGGACACGTTCCTGGCGAGGCAAACTATAGCAAAGGCTCGACTAAGCCTGATACAGATTGCAGGGCGTTTTTTAGCCCGGATGTGTCCTTTCCGCCAGCCTCGGCGAGGTCGGGACGGCCACCGCCGGAGCCACCTACTTGTTCGGCGAGGGCTTTGATGAGCTTGCCGGCGTGGACTTTGCCGGTCAGATCTTTGGTTACTCCCGCGATAAGAGCTACCTTTCCGTTATCGGGCATGCCTAGAGCGACGACACCCGAGCCGAGTTTCTGGCGCAGGCTGTCCACAAGTTGACGGAGACCTTCGCGATCGACGTTTTGGACTTCTTCGGCGATCACTTTCACGCCTTTGATGGTCTGCGCTTTGCCGATGAGTTCGTCCAGTTGGTTGAGCGCGCCTTTTCGCTTCTGTGTTTCGAGATCTTTCTCGAGAGATTTTACGGTAGCCGACAGCTTTTCGATGGTCGCCAAAACGTCGTCTTCTCCGACGTTAAGCTTGCTCGCGACCTGCGAGAGGACTTGAGCTTGTTTCTGGAAGTGTTCGAGGGCGCCGATTCCGGTGACGGCTTCGATGCGGCGCACGCCTGCTGCGACCGATTGCTCGCCGATGATTTTAAGGACGCCGATGTCGCCGATGCGGTGCACGTGCGTGCCGCCGCAGAGTTCCTTGGAGTAAAAGCCGCGCGGGGCGCGCTCGTCGGGAATCGTTACGACGCGCACGTTGCTCTCGGGATATTTGTCGCCAAAGAATGCGAGCGCGCCGGAAGTGAGTGCCTGGTCGATCGAGGTGACGTTGGTCTCGACCTTGGTGTTGTGGCGAATCTCGTCGTTGACCTGCTGCTCGATGTCGCGCAGCTCTTCGGCATCGACATGCGCGAAATGCGAAAAGTCGAAGCGCATACGATCGGGCGCATTGAGCGACCCGGCTTGTTTTACGTGTGTGCCGAGAATGTTGCGCAGCGCGGCGTGGACGAGATGCGTACCGCTGTGATTGCGCATGATGCGCGCACGGCGGTCGGCATCGGCTTGCACGCAGACGCGATCGCCGACGCGCAGCGTCTCTTTCGCATTCACCTTGTGCGCGACAAGCCCGCCCACAGGGTAGTAAGCGCCGGTCACTTCGGCGAGCAACTGCGAACCGTTGTTGTCATAGAACGCGCCGGTGTCGCCGACTTGTCCGCCCGACTCCGCGTAGATCGGCGTACGCTGGAGCACCACTTCGCCGGATTCGCCCGCCTTCAGTTCATTGACCGGTCCGTTTTTCCCGATGATCGCTTCAACGCGAATGTCTTTGCCCGACGTCGCGTTATAAAAATCCTTCTCCGTCTTAAACGTCTCCGCAATCTTCGCAAACGCCGGACTCGCGGCTTCTTTGCTTCCGCCCTTCCAAGAAGCGCGCGCTCGTGTTCGCTGCTCCTCCATCGCTTTCTCGAATCCAACAGTGTCGAATTCCCCTAGGAGGTCGTGCACAGCTTCCTGCATCAGGTCGAGAGGAAGGCCATATGTCTCGTAAAGAGTGAATGCCTTGGAGCCCGGGAACACGAAGGGCTTTTCGTTAGACCGCCTAACCACACCGCTGGCGAGGAGTTTGGTCTTCTCCGGACCAAACATCTCTTCCAATACTGAGGACAATCGCCGTACATTCGCCTTAGCAAACTCCGCCAAGACGGCTCTTGGTATGCGATCAATCTCCCGCAATATTCGCTCATGCACTTCGGTCGATTGCTCGGCTGCCGATTGAAGGAGCAACTCTTTAACGTATGCGGCGAATGCGTCCTCGATAGCCTCGTCCCAGTGCTTGATTGCGTCCGCGAGAACGCGGGCGAAACGGCTTTCTTCTCCAACCAGGACAGCAACAATTCGATTCTCGTGTTCACCTAGTTCGGGATAGGCCCCTCCCATGAGGTTCCGTATCGATACGACCATCTGCGAAAGCAACGGTCCCTTCGAGCCAAGCAGCCGTCCATGACGCAACGCTCTCCGAATGATCTTTCTCAGTACGTAGCCTCGTCCGTCGTTCGATGGAACAACGCCGTCACTAATTAAAAATGCGCTAGCGCGCGCGTGATCTGCGATGACGCGCAGAGAGGCAGCG
>DATAMU010000139.1:0-3000 GCA_036266605.1 Candidatus Acidiferrum sp.
CCTGGTTCCAATCCCCGGATTCAAACCGGTATTGCTCGAAGCTCACAAATGCTCAAAAATTGACCGCGAATACTTACATTCGCGCGCGATCCGCTCCCGCATCATCCAGCGACCGCCGCAGCGACTTCGCCAATTCCTGCACAAACGGCTCGAGCAACATACCCGCCGGGTAAACCTGCAATCCAACGATCTTCTCGCCCTTCATCGCCAACTTCGTAAAGCTCGCGTCCGACTTCCGGAACACAACGTACTGATCCTTTGGCCGGAAATGCACGATCGGCGCGTTCAACGGCTGCGGCTTGTAATCCGCCGAACAACGGTCGTTGTTCTCCCAAACGCGCGCCAACAGCGCTGACTCCGATTCTTTCTTGCCTTCGCTCTTGAACATCCCCGCGATGGCGCCCTTCCAAATCGTCGTGCGGCTCTCCAGAACCTTCCACTTCTCACGGAAAAATTTCGCTTTGTCCCCCGCGCCAAGCAGCATGAAGTTCCGCAAGTGAAACCACAGCCGCTGCACCTGATACCCGGCGCGTGCCGCCTTCGAATACATGTTCACTTGCGACCAGTCCGCCGTATCGAACAGCGCGACCATTCCAACCTGTTCGCCCTTCGCGCTCAGTTGCTGCGCCATCTCGTAAGCGACCGTGCCGCCCATGCAATATCCGCCAAGAAAATACGGCCCGTGCGGCTGGACGCGCTGCACTGCATCGACATACACGCGCGCCATATCGGGCACGCTCTTCTGCAACTCTTCTTTCCCGTCGAGCCCGCGGCTCTGCAATCCATAAAACGGCTGATCCGGCCCGAGCAATTTCGCCAGATCGCGATAGATGAAAACGTTCCCGCCGGCTCCATGCACGCAAAAGAAATTCGCGCGCGACCCGGTTGGCTGCACAGAAACCAGCGGCGACCATCCTGCAGGCTGCGCCTTGCTACGCAGTACTTCGGTCAACTCCGAAACCGTCTGCGCCTCAAACAGCGTCGCCAACGGCAACTTCACGCCGAACTCTTTTTCGATCCGCGCAAACAGGTGCACCGCCAGCGCCGAATCGCCGCCCAAATCGAAGTAGTTGTCGTCCACACCGACCGAATCGAGCCCAAGCAGCTCCCGCCACATCGCCAGAAGCCGCTCCGTCGTTTCGTCGCCGGCCGGAACGCCACCAGCCGCAACCGCCGTAGGAATCGCCATCTCCGCCATGAATCGAAGCCCTCACGCTTAATTTAAGCGCATTATTTTCAGTAAGTTACAACAAATCAAGCCGGAGACGCCTGCGGGCGAGACACGTCCCCACCCATACCAGGTGCAAGCCAGAGGCCAACTATCATCAATCTATGTTATTGATATCACTAGGTTTATGTACTGAGACTGAGCAAAAAACCGCCCTCCGGGCTGCATACGGGAAATGCTTTTCCCTCAGGGTATGCGGCTCAGGGCGCCCCTTTTGGCATAGAATGCCGCCATGCCCGCCCCTACTCAGGCCGACTGGCAGCCTCTCTCGCAGCCGCCACGCCTCGCTCCCGGCGAGGTCCATGTCTGGCGCCTTTCCCATAACCCACAGTGCCTGCCCCCGATCGCCTGGGAATCCACCCTCTCCCCCGACGAGCACGCCCGCGCTAACCGCTTCGCCTTCCATCGCGATCACAACGCCTACATCACCACTCGCGCCACCCTCCGCGCGCTCCTAGGTCATTACCTTTCCATCCCTCCCACCGAAGTCCGCTTCCACTACGCCGAACGTGGCAAGCCGGGCCTTGCGCCGTCCGCTGGCCCCTCCCCGCTTCAGTTCAATGTCTCCCACTCCCGCGGCATCGCCCTCCTCGCCTTCTCACTTGAGCGCCGGCTCGGCATCGACGTCGAGTTGATCCGCCCCATCGAAAACTGGGAAGACATCGCCCGCCGTTACTTTTCCCAAAATGAACTTGAGGAACTCCGCACGCTCCCGCCCGATAGGCGCGACGATGGCTTCTACACCTGCTGGTCCCGCAAAGAGTCTTATCTGAAGGCAAGCGGCGAGGGCCTGCAGGTGCCGCTCGATAGTTTCGATGTGACTCTGACGCCCGGCGCCCCGGCACGCCTCACCGCACATGACGCGTCCAACTGGACTTTAATCTCGCTCTACCCGCGCCCCGGTTACGCAGCCGCACTAACCGCCGAAGGCCAAAATCCAAATCTCAAGCAATTCGACTACTCGCCGCCCGCGTCGTAGCCAGACATCTAAAACCGCGCCTCAATCAACCGCGGCCCATCTCCGGCCAGTCCTTCACGCAACGCTTTCGCAAATTCCTCGATCGACTCGGGTCGCGATCCCGGCACGCCCATCCCTTTCGCCAGTGCCACCCAGTCAATGTCCGGCCGCCCAATCTCAAACATGTCGCGCACGCGCGGCCCCGGCTCGCCCAATCCAAAACTCCCGTATTCGCGCTTCAACACGCCGTATTCACGATTCGCAAAAATCACCGTCGTCACATTGAGTCCCACGCGCGCCATCGTCCACAACGCCTGCGCTGTGTACATCCCACTGCCGTCCGCCGACAAACACAGTACGCGCCGCGAAGGACAAGCCGCCGCCGCGCCAACAGCAAGCGGCATCGCGATCCCGATCGAACCACCCGTGTTCGCCAAAAAATCGTGCGGTGGACATCCACTCGTCGCCGGCATCAACCCGCGCCCCGAAGTCATCGACTCCTCAATTACAATCGCGTTCTCGGGCAGCAGCGCGCCAATCGCCTGAGAAATATTCTGCGGATTTACCGCGCCGCTCGGCAGCTCGGGCCGCGCAGCCGTCGCAAATCCCAGATCCGTCGCGTTCTTCGATCCTAGTGCTTCTGTCAATGCCTCCAGTGCACCCGTGCAATCCTCATCCTCGCGCGCCAGCGTGAAGACATCGCAACCATCCGCAACCGGCGAAGCTTTCTTCTGAGGATGCGCAAAATACGAATACGGCACGCGCGCACCGACCAGAATCAATCGCCGAAATTCCTTCAGTAATTCCGCAGCCT
>DATAMU010000140.1:0-6310 GCA_036266605.1 Candidatus Acidiferrum sp.
GTTCTCGTCGCCGTCAAAAAGACCGGGCTCCCATGGCTGCTTCGCCTTGTGCGTCATCCCGGTAAAACCAAACTCCGCGTTCGCGTCGAATCGCTCGCGAAACATGCGATAGAACAAAGCTGCGGATGCGGTGCCATCAAAGCATCGGTCGTGAAAGCAGAGTCGAACTCGGGTCATTGCTCGGTAGTCTTATCCTTCCCAGATTGTTGTGATCCCAGGGAGTTGCAAAGCCATACAGAGTGGCGGGCTGCCGAAAGGAAGTCAAGTCTCAACAACGCTTCTTCACATCCCAAATCCAAAGCAAAGTTAACCGCCAACCGGGTTCACAAAGAAAAGAGCCGCCTGCATTTGCAGCAGACGGCCCCAATTTCATAAGCTCCTGGCGATTTCCGCCAGTTCTACTTCACCATGTTCTCGACCATGTTCCCGATAATCGGCAGCTTGTACTTCTCGTGGCTATACGCCTTGAACATCATGAAGATCCAAATCACCAGAAACGCCAGACCGATGATGGGGAAGAAAAACACCGTTATGAATCCAATCGGGAAATGGATCATGGACGTAATCATCGTGAGTACAAAGCCAAAGATGGCAAGCACCATCCAGACCGCAAAAAAGGCGAGATTGAGCGCAATCGATTGCGCCGCATGAAACTTCACGAACGGGCGCTTGTCGATCAGCAGGAAAATCAACCCGCTCACCCAACCGAAAACGTAGCAGAGCAATCCCGCGATGTTCTCTTCCATGCCCGATGTCTGCGATGCCACAGCCGCTCCTCCCGCCGGCGCCGGTGCCGCTGCAGCCGGTGCGCCTTGAGCCGCGCCGCATTTCGGGCAAAACGCCGCTCCTCCCACCTCTGAACCACACGCGCCGCAAAATGCCATCTGTCTCTCCTTAGAAGGAAGCCTAAAATTGCTGCGGAGCGTAACAAACAGGCCTGCCGACTGCAATCTATTTCGATTTGCCTGCGGGAGCGCAAAACGCAAAGGAACGTACAGCTTTAGCAGCCCTTCGAGGGTACAATCGCCGCCAATGCCCACCCTCCAGCCCGGCGCGTCCGCCCAGACTCTTGTCGCGAGACTCTGGCCCACTAATACGACCCGCCCCGAGCGCTCCTCCCTCATCGCCGGCTCCCTCGGCTGGATGCTCGACGCCATGGACGTCATGCTCTACTCGCTCGTCCTCGCCTTTCTGATCCGCGAATTCTCGATGAGCACCCGCACCGCCGGCTTGCTCAATTCCCTCACCTTGATCGCATCCGCGATTGGCGGATTGATTTTCGGCGTCGTCGCCGATCGCATCGGCCGTACACGCTCGTTGATGGCGTCGATTCTTCTCTATTCCCTTTCGAGCGCCGCGTGCGGCCTCGTCCATTCCATTCCGCAGCTCGCCATCTTCCGCTTCTTGCTTGGCCTCGGCATGGGCGGCGAATGGAGCGCCGCCGCCGCTCTCATCGCCGAGACTTGGCGCCCCGAACATCGCGGCAAAGCGCTCGGTCTGATGCAGTCGAGCTACGCGATCGGCGAAGCCATCGCCGCAGGCGTCGTCCTATTTGTCCTTCCACACTTCGGATGGCGCGCCGTTTTCTTCGTCGGCGTCCTTCCCGCACTCATGGTTTTATGGATTCGTCGCGACGTACCCGAACCCGAAAGCTGGAAACGCCGCGCTCAAGCCGCGCGCGCAGCGCCGCGAAAGTCCATCTTCCGCGTTCTATCTCCAAAGACTCTTCGCCTCGGCGCAATCGCAGCAACCATGAACGCCTTCACCCTCTTCGGCTTTTGGGGACTATTCACCTGGATTCCCGCGTACCTTTCCCTGCCCATCGCGCAAGGCGGCCGGGGAATCAGCTTTACCAAATCCACAACATTCTTCTTGGTTTTATCCGCCGGAAAGTGGGTCGGCTACATCGTCTTCGGCGCTATGTCCGACATGTGGGGCCGCAAGAAACCTTACTTCCTCTACCTCATACTCGCCGCGATCCTCGTCCCGATCTACGGCATGGTTCACACCGAAACGGTGCTCTTCATCCTCGGTCCGATCGTCGCCTTCTTCGGCGCGGGCTACTTCTCCGGCTATCCCGCAATGGCCGCCGAGATCTTCCCCGGCGAGGTCCGCGCCACCGCCATGGGCGTCAGCTACAACGCAGGTCGCATCTTCTCCGCCACCGCACCGTTCCTCATCGGCGCCCTCGCCGTCCGCCACGGCATCGGCCCCGCATTCTCCCTCTTAGCCGCTGCCTTCTTTATCGCGGCCTTGCTCACGATCCCGCTACCAGATTCCCGTCCCGAACCCCTCGACTAGTTCCTCTGATCGCCGGAAGCAATCCCAATCT
Organism: Candidatus Acidiferrum sp.; assembly: GCA_036266605.1. Taxonomy (GTDB): domain Bacteria; phylum Acidobacteriota; class Terriglobia; order Acidiferrales; family UBA7541; genus Acidiferrum. The sequence continues at coordinate 2,333 of DATAMU010000140.1, forward strand.
TTCATTCGTCCGAAAACAGCTCTTTGAGACCTTTTAGAGCCTCATGGATGGCCGAGAAGAATCTCTCCACGGTTTCGGGATCGTCTGGACTCGAGGCGTACCAGTTGATGATGAAGGCGAAGTAGACCCAGTGGCCTGAAACAAACATGCCGCCGGCAAACGATCGAGCGTGAAAATTCGGAGTATCTGCATTCCCGCTCTTCGCATATGCGCTCACACCCAACGGCACAGGAATGAGATAAATAAAGTCGCAAAGTGTGAGAATTCGGCGGAACTCATGCAAGGTTTCCTTGTGCTTGAAAAACTCCCCCTGCAGCGCGCGAGAGTAGTAAGAGACGAAGTCGTCAGCTGAGGATGCGAGTGTTTCCACATTGTTCAGAAACGGATGAACCTGAGGGTTTTCCACCACCTGGAGAAGTTCCTCAAATGTGAGGTTCTTGTAGTTTTTCGCGCCAAATAAGTAGCCAGTAAGTGCGCGCGTACTGTCCGGTACGAGTGTTTGGCGGAGGCCTGCGGACGCGATGAACTTACGTATTTTGTCGGCGCCTGCCAGGTTAAAAATCATGTCCGTTGCAGTGTTGTCGCTGCGCGTGATCATGGCTTCCATGGTGGTCCGCTCGGAGACCGTGCCGGTAAGTCCGACAGGTGGACCGTAGGGAAAGAACGTAGGACTGCCGAAAGACCAAACCGTAGAGTCGAGCGCGAGCTGCTTGTTTTCAAGCTCGTCTACGATGTCTGCTGAATCCGCCTGTCGCAACGCCTCGCAGAGCGCGAAAGTTTTGATGGCGCTGGCGACAAACAGCATCTTGTGAGAATTCAGTTGGGCCAGGAATTTATGCGAGCCGTCTTCTCCAGGCGCGAAAATCTTGAAAGCCTTGTCGCCTGGCAAATCCTCGAAAAGATCGACGATTTTTTCCGGCGTTATTCTTTGCTGCCACGCCGAAGCCTTCGGCGCGGAAAGACCTGTGAGAGTAGCCGTTCCCGCAGCGGTGCCTGCTGCGGTTTTCAAGAATCCGCGTCTCGAATACGCCATAAATGGGGTCCTTTTGAGCGCCGGCTGGGGAGTTGAGGCGGGCGACGAAGTTGAAAGAAATCCTGAGTGAAGACGAAGCGTACTCTACCCTCAGGATAATTTCTGTCAAGCCAAAGTTCCCAAGGCGCGTTCGCACCCCGCCGCGACTGATACGAAGTGCGGCGTCTCGATGCCACGCCAGAACGATCCGCTCTTCCACAACCCGTCAAACGCGACACCTTCGCACCACGCGCGAAACAAGTTGCGGAAATGTGCAGCAAAATCCGTGCCTCGATTAAAGTACGCGAGATTTCGAGACAGGAGACTGACTCGGTTTTTTCGCGCTACAATGTGGCTGACATCGCGGACGCAAGCGATCGAGCGTCTTCGCAATCCATGGATGTTGTCAGTGCGGGCGTGGCGGAACTGGCAGACGCGCCAGCCTTAGGAGCTGGTGACCGCAAGGTCTTGGGGGTTCAAATCCCTCCGCCCGCACCAATCTCTTTCACACTGAAATCTCAACTCTCCGGCCTCAGCCCATCCCGCGCTTGTAGGGGCGGGGCCTGTTTATTCTGAGCTTCGAAGGCCTCCGCCCGGCGTCAACCCGACCGCTTAGGATCCGTTCACCTCCCCACCAGCACGATCTGCATTTTATAGCAGCACCCATTTGACATAACCGTTCGATATGCATTATTCTGCCAGTCAACATGGCCACTACACAGAATTCCAGTTCTATCTTGCCGTCGGTACCGACGACGGAATCATTTCTCCTTCGCGACCTCGCGCAACGTATCCGCGCTCTTCGCAAATCGCGCTCGCTGACGCGCAAAAATCTCTCTCAACTCGCTGACGTTTCCGAACGGCACTTGGCCCAACTCGAATCCGGCGAGGGCAATATCTCTATCCTTCTCCTCAATCGAATCGCCACCGCGCTCAACACTTCACTCGCCGAGTTATTCAGCTCGGAATCGCAGCCTTCGCCCTCCGACAAATCACCGCGCCAAAAACGAATCGCACTGATCGGTCTTCGCGGCGCAGGCAAATCGACTCTCGGCCAAAAGCTCGCCGAGACCCGCAGCGTCCCCTTCATCGAACTCGATCGCGAAATCGAAAAAGAAACCGGCATGCCCCTCGCTGACATTTTTTCTCTCTACGGACAATCCGGTTATCGCGCCATCGAGCGTCGCACACTCGAGCGCGTCGCCAATGAACACGACCGGGCAGTCTTCTCTGTTGGCGGCGGTGTTGTGACCGAGTCCGAAACCTACGACTACCTCCGCGCAAACTTTTACACCGTTTGGATCAAAGCAAAACCGCAGGAGCACATGGACCGCGTCGTGGCTCAGGGAGACTTTCGCGCAATGGCCGGCAACGATCGCGCGATGGACGACCTCCGCCGCATTCTCCACTCGCGCGAACCGCTTTACCGCCAAGCCGACATAACGCTCGACACTTCAAACGCCACCGTTGAGGAAAGTTTTCATCGCCTGCAGTCCAGTCTCGACAAGCACTCATCCATTCCAGCCAAGAACTCAGCAGCCAAATCCGCAGGAGGTCTTCGTGGATAGCCCCGCTGTCCAGGACGCGCAACAAACTCGACCGCAAAGTGCGCTGCAACAGTCGTCGACAACAAAGCCCGACGCCGTCGATTACCGCACCGACCCATCGCGCTACAAACACTGGCGCCTCACCTTTGACCCACCCGTCGCCACTCTCACCATGGACGTCGCCGAAGACGGCGGCCTCCGTCCCGGATACAAACTCAAGCTCAACTCCTACGATCTCGGCGTAGATATCGAACTCCACGACGCACTCCAACGTATTCGTTTCGAGCATCCAGAAATTCGTACCGTCATCATCACCAGCGCAAAAAATCGCGTCTTCTGCTCTGGCGCAAACATTTACATGCTTGGCCTCAGCTCCCACGCCTGGAAAGTTAACTTCTGCAAATTCACCAATGAAACGCGCAACGGGATCGAAGACTCCAGCGCCAACTCCGGCCTGAAATTTCTCGCCGCACTCAACGGCTCGACCGCCGGCGGCGGCTACGAACTCGCGCTCGCCTGCGACGACATCGTCCTCATCGACGATCGCTCTTCCGCCGTGAGCCTCCCCGAACTCCCGCTCCTCGGCGTTCTCCCCGGAACCGGCGGCCTTACGCGTGTTACGGACAAGCGAAAAGTCCGCCGCGATCATGCCGATGTGTTCTGCACCAATCCCGACGGCGTCCGCGGCCAGCGCGCCAAAGACTGGCGCCTCGTTGACGAAATCGTGAAGCCCCAGCAATTCGCCGAACAAATCAAACAACGCGCCGTAAAATTAGCCGAGCAAAGCGATCGCCCCGCTGATGCAAAAGGCATCGCGCTCACCCCGCTCAATCGCACGATCGACGACGCCGGCATCCACTACAAATACGTAGACGCTCAGTTCAATCGCGCCGCTCGCACCGTCACGCTGACCGTCCGCGCGCCCGAAAACACGCCGCAGCTCTCCATCGAATCAGCACTCGCCGAAGGCGCAAGTTGGTATCCGCTCCAACTCGCCCGCGAACTCGACGACGCCATCCTCCATCTCCGCACTAACGAACTGGACCTCGGTCTCTGGCTCATCAAAACCACCGGCAACGCCGACGCCATCATCGCCATCGACGATTTCCTCCTCGCCCACCAATCCAATTGGTTCGTCCGCGAAGTTCTCGGCATGTTGCGCTGCACACTAGCCCGACTCGACGTCACGTCCCGCTCGATGTACGCCGTCATCGAACCCGGCTCTTGTTTCGCCGGCACACTCTTCGAGCTTGCTCTCGCCAGCGACCGCATCTTCATCCGCGACGCGCAAGATCTTTCCGAAAACGAGCAGCCAGCTTTCGTCGCTCTCTCAAAAATAAATTTCGGCGCACTCCCCATGCCCAATCATCTCTCGCGCCTGCAAGCCCGCTTTAACAACAATGATTCGCAACTCACGAC
>DATAMU010000141.1:0-14532 GCA_036266605.1 Candidatus Acidiferrum sp.
ATGTCGGCACGTATGCGTGGCGCGACAAGGGGCTGACCGTTTCGCTCGACAACGGACGTTTGCTCGCGCAGGCGCCCGGGCAGGCAAACGCCCCGTTGTTCGCGGAATCGGAAACAAAATTTTTCTTTCGAACATCCGAGGTCGAAGTCGAATTCACCAAGGATCCCAAAGGCAAGGTCACTCGGGCGGTCATTTATCAGGACGGCGAAGTCATAAAAGCGTCGCGTATGTAGCGTTCACCGGCCGCGTCAGCCTCTGCGAAAAATCTCGGTCGTTCGTTTGCGAACTGTAACAATTCAATGTGAAGATGGGTGTATGCCAAATCGACTTGTACTAAACGTGACTCTCAGCGCCCTTTGCGCGCTTTTTGTTGTAAGCCAGGCGAACGCTCAAGATACTCCGGCGAGTTCGACTCCGCCCAAGGCGTCCTCGCAAAGTTCGTCGTCCAGCGGAGCAAAGACCGGACAGAGTGCTGCCGCGAAGACCGGGCAAAGCACCGGCGCTAAAACTGGACAGGGAACCGCTGCCGCAAAGAAGCCGGGAACGGCTGCGGCGCCCCTCGCGATGACGACGCAAAAGCAAAAGGCGAGCTACGCCATTGGCGTCAACATCGGAAAGGGATTGCACCGCGATGGCGTGGATGTCGATCCCGCATTGATTCGGCGCGGTATTCAGGATGGAATCGCGGGCGGTAAGCTGGCGCTGACGGATGACGAAATGAAAGCAGCGTTGACCGCGCTCACGACAGATTTGAAAAAGAAGGCGGATGCCGAAACTGCTGCCGTCGGCGAAGCGAACAAGAAGGAAGGCGACGCTTTTCTTGCCGCAAACAAATCGAAGGACGGCGTGCAGACGTTGCCCGACGGACTGCAATATAAGGTCCTGACAGCGGGCAACGGGCCGAAGCCGACAGCAACCGATACGGTTGTCTGCAATTACAAGGGAACGCTGATCAACGGCACGGAATTTGATAGCTCGTACAAGCGCGGACAGCCGGCAAAGTTTCCGGTCGGGCAAGTGATCAAGGGCTGGACGGAAGTTTTGCAGTTGATGCCGATGGGCTCGAAATGGGAAGTGTATATTCCGTCGGATCTTGCCTACGGACCACAGGGACCAGGGCGCGGGCCGATCGGTCCGAATCAGACTTTAATCTTCGAGATCGAGTTGGTTTCGATTCAGCCGAAGGACGCAACAACCACTCCAGCGGCTCCAGCGACCCCGCCGCCGGCTACGCCGCAACACTAGCCGGACTAGTTCTCGCCGCAGCTTGGGCCCGCAGACTCTGATGTTTGATATTGGAGCCGACCTGCGGCGTTTCGTTGACACCTCGCAACGTGTCCATTACGCTTTTGTGTTTACTCGCAACGAATTTTTCTCTCCTGAGAGGAACGGTTAAACCGCAGCATGGCTGAAGAAAAGCTCCCGACTCGCGCACAGGATTTTTCGGAGTGGTACAACCAGCTCGTGCTCAAGGCGCAGCTCGCCGACTACGCGCCGGTTCGCGGATGCATGGTGGTGCGTCCTTATGGCTGGGCCCTCTGGGAGAACATGCAGCAGGCGCTCGATCGGCGCTTCAAGGCGACCGGGCACCAGAACGTAGCGTTCCCGCTGCTGATTCCTCGCAGCTTCATCGATAAAGAAAAGCATCACGTCGAGGGATTTTCGCCGGAGCTGGCAGTGGTGACCATCGGCGGCGGTGAAGAACTGGCCGAGCCTCTCGTGCTGCGGCCGACTTCGGAAACCATCATCGGCCACATGTGGTCGAAATGGATTCAGTCGTATCGCGATTTGCCGGTGCTGATGAATCAATGGAACAGCGTCGTGCGCTGGGAGCTGCGCACGAAACTATTTCTGCGCACGCTGGAGTTTTATTGGCAGGAAGGGCATACGGCTCACGCGACACGCGAAGAAGCGGAAGCCGAGACGCGGCAGATGCTCGACATCTACACCGACTTCGCGATGAACGATGCGGCGATCCCGGTGATTCCCGGTAAGAAGTCGGAAGCCGAGAAATTTGCCGGTGCCGATACGACCTATTCGATCGAAGCGATGATGGGTGATGGCAAGGCGCTGCAATCGGGCACGTCGCACTTCCTCGGACAAAACTTCGCGGAAGCATTCGAAGTGAAGTACCTCGATCAGAATGGCCAGCTTCAGCACTGCTGGACGACGTCGTGGGGACTTTCGACTCGCGTTGTCGGAGCGATCATCATGGTGCACGGCGACGATCAAGGTCTCGCGCTGCCGCCGAAGCTCGCGCCGCATCAGGTTGTGATCGTGCCCATTTTCAAGACGGACGAAGAGAAAGCCACGGTCCTCGATGCGGCTCGCAAGCTGAAAGCGGAACTCGCGAAGGCGAATATCCGCGTGATTTTGGACGAACGCGAAGGGAACAGTCCCGGCTGGAAGTTCAACGATTGGGAGATGCGCGGCGTCCCCGTGCGCGTCGAACTTGGGCCAAAGGATGTCGCCAAGCAGGCCGCGGTTTTGGCGCGGCGTGATCGTCCCGGTCGCGAAGGCAAAATCAGCGCGCCTCTCGCAGACATTCCGCAGACGATCGAGAAGCTTCTGATCGAAGTTCAGCAGTCGATGTTCGACAAGGCGCTCGCCTTCCGCAAAGCGAACACCCACGACGCCAAGACTTACGACGATTTGAAGAAAGCCGTCGAGACCGGTTTCGCGTGTGCGCCGTGGTGTGGCGGCGGCGATTGCGAAGCGAAAATCAAGGAAGAGACCCGGGCGACGATGCGCTGCATTCCGTTCGATCAGCCTGCGACTTCCGGCAACTGCGTCTGCTGCGGCAAGCCTGCGCCCGAGAGCGCAATTTTTGCTCGCGCATACTGAGTTTCCGCAGAGTAACGCCTTCGAATCGCGCTCAAATCTCGAGCCGGGCTCATTGTTGACGTTGACAAGTCATCCTTTTTCACACTGTTCCGCGTTTCGTCCGTTTTGCGACGTGCTTCGCCGTAGCTTCGCCTGTCGGCCCAGCCATTTGCTTTCCGGGAACATCCTTTCCGGCTAATTCTCGACACATCCAGCACCGAGTGCTACGTTGGAATCAACCGAAATCGGCATGAAATTGGCCGAGATTCGCCTGATGGGTGGGCAGTTCGCCAGGGAAACCGAACCGCCGGAAAGAGCTCGAATACCTTTGTCTCGTTGTATCCAAATCGATATTTCGCCCGTCCGTAGCCACCGCTCGGCACTCCGCTCGGAGCACGGCGGCGGCACGATCAAAGCGATTCTGTGGACGATCCTGCTGATCTATGGCGCCTTCGTGGCCTACAAGATCCTGCCGGCTTACGTCGCCGAGTACCAGCTTGCCGACAAAATGCAGGAGCAGGCGCGATTCGCGGTGGTGAACCGCTATCCGGAAGAGCAGATCCGCGACAGCATCTTTAAGGTCGTCAAAGATCTGGAGATTCCAGTAAAGCGCGAAGACATCAAGATCACTGCGAACCAGGACGTCGTTCGTATTGCGTGCGACTACACCGTGCCGGTCGACCTTCTCGTTTACCAAATGAACCTGCATTTCACGCCGTCCAGCGAGAACAAGAACCTGTAGCGCGGCTCATTTAGCGATCCTCCAGACTCGCCTGAACCAACTTCCCGTCCGCAACTCATTGCGCACATTGCGTTTCTGACCTGGAACCGCGTCTTTTACTCCTGTCCGGGGTTAAGAGACAATGGAAGTTCCAGCCATCTGAGGGACACGTTTGCGCATTCGCATCGAAAAGGGTTTCTGGACATCGTGGGTCGGGCTGACCTTACTAGGCGTAACGTTCGCCATTTTTCTGACGTGGGTCAGTGTCGTCACGTATTTCTACGTGAAGTATTCCCGGATGATCGACGCGCGCCTGTCCGGCCGCCTGCTGCAAAACACCACCCAGATCTTCTCAGCTCCGCAGCGCATCGCCGACGGCGAAGTCTGGTCGCCCGAAGAACTCGCGACGTATCTGACCAAGGTCGGCTATCGCACCGAAAAAGACGACAGCTCTCTCGGCCAGTTCAAGGTGCGCGGCAACAGCGTGGATATCGCCCCGTCGAAGCTCTCCTATTTCGCCGCCACCAACGCGATCTCCGTAACTTTCAGCGGCAAGAAAATCAGCTCAATCCGCCCGCTCGGCGGCGGCAACGACCTCATCACCGCCGATATCGAGCCCGAACTCATCACCAATCTTTTCGATTCTCTTCGCGAGAAGCGCCGCCCGATTCGCTACGACGACATCCCCCCCAATCTCGTCCACGCGATCATCTCCGCCGAAGACAAGCGCTTCCTCGAGCACGGCGGCTTCGACTTCGTCCGCATCATGGGCGCCGCCTGGGCCGACCTGCGCCACACCAGCCACAACTACCAAGGCGCGAGCACGATCACGATGCAGGTCGCGCGCACGTTTTTCTTCTCCAACGAGCGCACCTGGCGCCGCAAACTCGCCGAGTTGATGGTGGCGATGGAGCTCGAGCAGCGCTTCAACAAGCAGCAGATTTTCGAGCTCTATGCCAACGAGGTTTACCTCGGCAATCGCGGCAGCTTCGGCATCCGCGGATTCTCCGAGGCCAGCGTCGCCTACTTCGGCAAAGACCTACGCCAGCTCTCGCTCGCCGAAGACGCCTACCTCGCCGGCATCATTCGCGCCCCGAACTACTACTCCGCCGCGGACCGCCATCCCGAGCGCGGCAATCAGGCGCGTGACCGCGTCCTGACCCAAATGCTCGAGAACAAATACGTCACCGAAGCCGACGTCCAGGACGCCAAGCGCGTCCCGCTGAAGATCGTCCGCACCGCCATCACCGGCGGCGAAGCCCCATACTTCGTGGACATGGTGAAAGACCACCTGCTCGACAAATATTCCGAGCAGCAGCTCATCAGCGAAAATTTCCGCGTCTACACCACGCTCGACCCCGCGCTCGAACGCATCGCGCAAAGCGCCATCGAAGAAGGCGCGAAAAACGTGGACAAACTCCTCGCCAAGAAATACGACCGCTGGGAAAAAGAAGCCGCAAAGAAGGGAAGCAACGAACCGGTCCCTCATGTCCAGGCCGCACTCGTCGCTCTCGATCCACGTACCGGCGAAATCAAAGCCGTCGTTGGCGGCCGCGACTACGGCCAGAGCCAGCTCAATCACGCGCTCGCCCATCGCCAGCCCGGATCGGTCTTCAAGCCTTTCGTTTACGCCGCTGCGTTCGACAACGCCATCGACAACGTGCAGCCCATCGTCACTCCCGCCACCACCATCGACGACGAGCCCACCACCTTCGAATTCGACGGCAAGGAATACACGCCCAACAACTACGGCGCAAAATTCATGGGACGCGTCACCGCGCGCGAGGCTCTCACCAATTCGCTCAACGTCGCCACCGTCAAAGTCGCTGAGCTCATCGGCTACGGCCGCGTCGTGCAAATCGCCCGCCAGATGGGCCTCGGCCAAAACATCCAGGCGACTCCCGCCGTCGCGCTCGGTGCTTACGAAATGACGCCGGTCGATGTCGCCGCCGCCTACACCGCGTTCGCCAACGGCGGCACACGCGCCGAACCCGAGTTCATCAACGACGTCATCAGCGCGAACGGCGAAGTCCTCGAGAAAGCCACGCCGCAAACCAAAAGCGTCCTCGACCCGCGCGTCACCTTCCTCGTCACCAGCCTGATGAAGGACGTGATGAACCACGGCACCGCCGCCGGTGTTCGCGCGCGCGGCTTCACGCTGCCCGCCGCCGGTAAAACCGGCACCTCGCGCGACGGCTGGTTCGCAGGCTTCACCAATAATCTCGTCTGTGTCATTTGGGTCGGTTTCGACGACAACCGCGATCTCGGCCTCACCGGCGGCAACGCCGACGCCCCGATCTGGGCCGACTTCATGATTCACGCCACACAGTTGCCGGCCTACAAAGATGTGAAGGATTTTGACGCGCCTGAGGGCGTGCAATCCGTAATGATCGATCCCGAGTCGCTCGAACTCGCCACGCCGAATTGCCCGAGCACCCGCGAAGAGGTCTACGTCCTCGGCTCGGCCCCGACGCAGATGTGCGAAATTCACGGCGGCGGTCACGGCATCGTTTCGTCGACGGGCTCCTTCCTCTCGCACGTCTTCGGCGGCGGCCAACCCAAGGCGCCGCAAACCGTCGTTGACGTGAATGGCAATCCAGTCCCCTACGACCCCAACCGTCCCCCCGGTGCAACTGGTCAGGGCGCTCCGCCTCCTGGCGACCAAAACGGCAAGACCACTGAAAATAAAAAGAACCCATTGAAGAAGATTTTTGGTATCTTTGGAGGCAAGAAGAAGCAAGATCCGGCCGCTCCAAAACCGGATGACAAAGGAGACTCGCCATGAAGCTACTTTCTCTGGCGGTTTCGGGTTCTTTCCTCGTTATGCTGTCGGCAGTTCCTTCCCTTGCGCAAGTCAATTCCGATATCCCGCTTCTAGCAGCCGACGACGCTTGGCTCATTGCCGCCAACGGTCCGACGTCGACCTCGACGCCTTCGCCGATGCCGAGTCCGCTCCCCGCCGGCGCGTTGCCGAGCGCTTCCATGCACATGCAGACGCCGCAACAGGTCTCGACCGCCACCGCGTCGCCCGCAACGGTCAACGAATTGACGCCCGAACAGATGGGCGACCTCTATATGGCGCGCAAGCAGTACGTCGAAGCCGCGCAGACTTTCAAAGCGCTCAGCGACAAAAACCCCACCAACGCCGTGTATCTCAATAAGCTCGGCATCGCCTTGCACCAACAGGAAGCGCTCACCCTCGCGATGCGCTATTACGAAAAGGCGCTCAAGGCCAATCCCAAGTACGCCGACGCGCAGAACAACATTGGCACGATCTGGTATCAGCGCAAGAAATTCGGCAAAGCCATAAAAGCCTACGAGAAGGCCATCAAGATCAACGACGACATGGCCGTGCTTTACAGCAATCTCGGCTACGCTTACTTTGGCGATAAGAAATACGAAGAATCGATCGCCTCGTTCCGCATCGCGCTGCAAAAAGATCCGCAATTCTTCGAGCACAACACCGGGCGCACCGGCTCGCTGCTCCAGGATCGCTCCGTCACCGATCGCGGCCGCTTCTACTACTTGCTCGCCAAGTCGTTCGCCGAGGCCGGCAACATCGATCGCGCGGTACTCTACCTGCGCAAAGCGAAAGACGAAGGCTACGCCACGCTCATCGCCGACCTGAAGAAAGACAAGGTCACCTTCGCCGCCGAACTCCAACTCCCCGAGGTCCAGAACCTGCTCAACCCGAAACCAGTCGCCGAAGCTGACGCCCAGCAGCCGTAATCATCTTCGTCGTCGTGCTTAACAAACAATTTTCTTCGGGGCACACCACACCGTGCCCCTTTTTTATTTTTTTCGCCATCTTCCGATGAGAACCGGCAGTCGGGTGCCGCACCCTTAGTTTTTAAAGGGTGCGGTTTTTCCACGAATTCCTGGCGCAATCCATCCGCGTGAACGCTTGTTGCTCTCCTCTACCTCTACCGCTGACTCTCCGTCGACCCCGTTTGTCCGCTCGAAGCGTAATATCCCTTCCTCGCATAAACCGTCAGCTTCCGCCCATCCTTCTCCGCCTTAATCTCGACGCCACGATACCCTCCATCCGCCCGAAACTCCGCCGGCCGATACGAAAGCAAATACCGCGCCCGAATCACCTGCTGCAGCTCGCTCAAACTATTGCTCAGCCCATGCACCGAGCCCGGCGCAAACGCCGTCCCTCCCGTCAGCGACGACAGCGTCTTCAACGCGCGCCCGCCCACCGCTCCGCTCGCATCCTTGTCCGTCGCCTCGCGCGTAGAAATCGTGTAGACCGCAACCTCGCCCGCCTGCGCCTTCGCAATCGCTTCCTTCAGCGAACTCGCGCTCGAGTTGTCCGCGCCATCGCTGATCACCACAATCATCCGCGCCACCGCGCCAGTCTCAGGATGTGAAGCCAGCTTCTCCGCCGCAAATCCCACCGCATCCCACAGCGCCGTCCCGCCGCCCGGCGCAAGTTCATTGATCGCGCGCTCCGTCCGCGCCTGATCCGCCGTAAAATCCTGCACCACCAGCACTGAATTGTTCACGCCCACCACAAACGCCAAATCATCTTTGTCGTTCATCACCGACTGCAAAAATTTCGCCGCCGCAGCTTGCTCGAAATGAAACCGTTCCGTCACCGAATTGCTCGTGTCGATCACTAATCCCAGCCGCAACGGCAACTGAGCTTCGTTTCGAAACGCCACAATCCCATCCGGCGCCCGATTGTTATCGCGAATCGCCACGTCCGCCACCGTCAGATTCGTCACCGCGCTCCCGTGATCGGTAGCCGCAAAAAATATCGCCACCTCATCGACCGCCACGCGCAGAGCAGCGGACGGCGAGTCTGATCGCACGTCCCGATCACGAACGGCCGCACCCTCTGACTTCGTCGGAACCGCAACGCCAGATGCCACCGGCTCCGCCTCCGCCTCCAAAATTTCCCCCTCTTCCTTCTTATCCTGCATCGACTGCTGCACCCGCTGAAACGTCTCCGCCGCCGTCGGCCCCTGAAATGCCACATCCACCTTCGCCGGCTGATCGACCAACCGCATCGACCCCGCGTCCGCATCGCCACGCGCCGCCGAAATCAACCGCCCCGCCTCTTCATCCTTAATCTGCTGCAACATCTTCCGCCACTCGCCCGCCGACTCCGACTTCGGCGCTTCCGCCAACGCCGTCTCCATCTCGCCCCGCGCCCCCGCGAAATTCCCCTGCGCCTCCATCGCGCCCGCCGCAAAGGAATGCACCACCGCCGCGCCTTCATGCTTGCGCCCGTGAATCTGTTTCACCGCGCTCACCACCGCCGCATAATCCTGATTTGCAAACTCCGCATACGTCAGCGCCGTCAGCAGCGATAAATCCATCGGCGCGATCGCCGACGCCTTCTTCAACGATCCCTCCGCATCCGAATAATTCTTCATCGCCAGCTGCGCGCACCCCAGATTCAGATACGAATTCGGTAAATGCTCGTCCAGCGCGATCGCGCGATGGAACTGCTCCACCGCCTGCTGCGAATCGCCCTGGTTCAGATACGCCGTCCCCAGCGCATTGTGCGCCGCCACAAAGCTCGGATAAATCTCGATCGATTTCGTCAGGTGCGCGATCGCCCCCGGTGCATCCTTCTTCATCAAGAGCTGATAGCCCTTCTCATACTCGCGCTGCGCCTTCGCTGGCGCCTTCAGATCGAGTTGCGACACCGATCCACTCGGCGCTTGCAGCGGCGACCTCGCGCCGCCGGCCTGGCTATTGATCAGAAACAGGTTGCCGTCCATCCGCGCCGAGTCGATCAAATCCATTGAGGTCGCGGTTCCGAATCGGTTGCCGTTCGCCGCAGGCGTGGAAAATACCTGTGCAGCCGACGGCCGCGCACAAATCGCCGTCAAGCAAAACGAAGCGACGCAGAACGTGCAGAGTCGCCGCAGCATGAAGCCGCCTTTCTAAAGGTGCTACGAGGAGAGGGACACCACCGAAACGGATTATAGATTCAGGCTACCGGGCAGGGAATTGAAATCTTTGTAACTCCATCCCCGTTGAAATATCTCCGCGAACCTCCGCGCCCTCTGCGTCTCTGCGTTATCTTTTCTCTTTCCCTACCAACCTAACCCCACCCCACTGTTTCCACATTCGCCGCCCCTCCCCTCGGTTTCCATGCCGCCCGCGCCGCGTCTGATAAAATTCATCAATGAGCTTCCGCGTACCCCGCGCTCTCCTCGTCGCCTTTGCATGCGTCACCGCGCTGCTTCCATCCAGCCTATGGGCGCAAAACGCCACTCGCTCATCCTCCTCCCAACCGGGCTTGTATTTAGTCTTCCCTTTCGAAAACAACGGTTCATCCCCGCGCCTCGACTGGCTCGGTGAAGGCCTCGAAGAACTCACCATCCAATATCTCTCCGACGCAGGCGAACAGGCCTATTCCCATGCCGGCCGCGCCAGCGAACTCGAGCGTTACGGTCTCCCATCGACGGCGAAGCTCTCGCGCGCCACCATGCTCCGCATCGCCCAGGATCTCGACGCTGACTACGTCATCTTCGGATCGTTCAATTCGGACGGCACGAATCTAACCGTCGAATCGCATCTCCTCCGTGTCGATCCGCCTGCTCTCGTTGCGCCCGTCAGCGAAACTGGCCCGCTCACCTCGCTCATGGACATGCAGGCCAAAGTCGTCTGGCATACCCTCGTTGCCAACGACAAATCCTATCCGCTCAATCTCGCCGACTTTTCGAAATCGCTGCGCCCGCTGCGTCTGGACGCGTTCGAGCACTTCGTCCGCGGCCTGCTTGCCAATGATGACGAGCCTCGCCTTCGCGAATTGCGCGAAGCCGCGCGCCTCGACCCCGCCTGGCCCGATCCCGCGTTCGCGCTCGGCGAAACCTACGCTGGTCGCGGCGATTGCGACTCCGCGCTTCCATGGTTCGGTCGCGTGCCCAAAACCCATCCCCACTATGTTGAAGCCAGTTTCGCCATCGGCGTCTGCCGCTTGCAGCTCAATCAGCCCGACAAAGCCGAGCAGGTTTTCGTCGCGCTTCAAGATTCGATTCGTGGTAACGAAGGACCAAACTCGAATCGATCGATCTCCGGCGGAGATCTTCCTGAAATTCTCAACAATCTCGGCCTCGCTCTCGCGCGCCAAGGCAAAACGCAGGACGCCCAGGCCGACTTCAAGCACGCCGTCGAACTCGATCCCGACGAAGACGACTATCCCTTCAACCAGGGTTTGCTCGCGTTTCGCGCCAACGACTTCAACGCCGCCGCCGCTTCGTTCCGCGAAGCCGTTCAGCGCGAACCCGACAACGCTGAAGATCGCGCGCTCTTGATTCAATCGCTCGACAAGGCAGGGAAGACAGCCGCAGCCGACGAAGAACGTAACTCGGTTGCCGAAGCGTTCGGCCCCAACGCTCTTCCGACAGTGAAGGTCGATCCCAAGAGCGATGCGCAATCCCATCTCGATCGCGTCAAAACCGATCTTGACGTCACCGCCCTTCGTCTGGAAGTCTTGTCGTCGGGCTCGAAGGCGGTTTCCGCCAACGGCGCTGCCACGGAATCAGCCTCAACGCCCGCGTCGCACATTCGCCAGGGTCGCCAGGAACTCGCCGGTGGCCGTCTCGAACTGGCCGAAGCGCAATTCCGCGCCGCGCTCGCATCCGATCCGACCAATGCCTCCGCCCACCTCGGCCTTGCCGAAGTCAACCGTCGCCGCTATAAATACGACGACGCCATCACCGAACTCCAAGCCTCGCTCAAAAGCCGCGACTCCGCCGTCGTCCGCACCACCCTCGCCCGCGTCTATATGGAACAAAAGAAATTCGCCCTCGCTCGCTCCGAAGCCCAAAAGGCGTTAGCCCTCGCCCCCAACTACACCGAAGCCAAACAACTCCTCGACCGTCTCCAAACCCAAAAACCAACCCAGCCGCCGCCACCATCCCACTAACCTTCAAGATCGCCGGGTTTTAAATGCAACACCGCCCATACCGAAACGACGTGCACGCTGATGTAGGGGCGCAGCACGCTGCGCCCCAAGTCCGCACGATCACTGCGTCTTGCCTCCCCGCGGTTGTCACGTCGCCGCGACTGTCACCACATTCCCTCCAACTCGTAGTAATGTATTCACGTACACTCTCTTCATCGCATGCACAGCAGCATCCGCTTCCGAATTTCTTCTTATCTCCAGAATCGCTTTGGAGTACGCCGCATCATCGTCCTCGCGTGCGCGCTGATCGCGGCACTCTCCTTCATCCCATCGCCCTCCCACGCCGACAAAGCCCAACCGGCCTCTCAAACCGTCCTCCACCTGAAAATCGACTCCGAAATCGAACCGATCCTCGCTACCTACCTCGATGAAGGCATCGACGAAGCCGCCAGCCGCAACGCCTCGCTCATCCTCATCACCATGGACACTCCCGGCGGCCTCAGCTCGTCCATGGAAAACATCGTCCAGCACATTCTGAATTCCAAGGTCCCAGTCGCCGTCTACGTTTCGCCCACCGGCTCCCGCGCAGCCAGTGCCGGCTTCTACATCCTGCTCTCCGCCGACATCGCCGCTATGGCCCCGGGCACGCACACTGGCGCGGCCTCACCCGTCATGATCGTCGGCGGCTACGCCATGGCCATCGACGAAACGATGCGCAAGAAAATCAACAACGATGCGCTCGCCTTCCTCCGCAGCTACGCCGACAAACGCAATCGCAATCCGGTCCTTGCCGCCACCGCCATCACCGACGCAAAAGCCTTTACCGAAAAAGAAGCGCTCGACGGCAAAATGATCGACGTCATCGCGTCTTCCGAAGACGACTTACTGCGTCAGCTCAACGGCCGTGAATTCACGCGCTTCGACGGCACCAAAGTCACTCTCACCCTGGCGAACCCCCTGCGCACCGATTTCGAACTCTCCGCACGCCAAAAATTTCTCTCTCGCATCGTCGCGCCGGACATGTTTTTCTTCCTCTTGATCGTGGGCGTTCTCGGCCTCTACACCGAGTTCACCCATCCCGGCATGATCGCTCCCGGCGTTGCCGGCGGCATCTGCCTCGTCCTCGCGCTTTACGCGATGCAGATTCTTCCCGTGAACATCGCCGGAATTTTCTTAATACTCCTCGCGCTCGCGATGTTCATTCTAGAAGCAAAATTTACAAGTCACGGCGTTCTTGCAGCCGGCGGCATTGTCTCCATGCTTCTCGGTGCGCTCTTCCTGATTCGCTCACCCTACACGGCAGGCGGCGTCAGCCTCGGCACCGCGCTCGCCGTGACCCTGCCATTCGCCGCGCTCACAGTACTCTTGATGCGCCTCGTTTTGCGCTCGCGCAAATGGAAACAAGTCACCGGCCGCGAAGAAATGATCGGCGCCGAAGGTGTCGTCATCGAACCTGTCGGCAACGGACGCGACGGAATG
Source organism: Candidatus Acidiferrum sp. (assembly GCA_036266605.1). Taxonomy (GTDB): domain Bacteria; phylum Acidobacteriota; class Terriglobia; order Acidiferrales; family UBA7541; genus Acidiferrum. Next base: position 12,894 of record DATAMU010000141.1, read on the forward strand.
ATTCGCATCCACGGCGAACTCTGGCGCGCCACATCCGCCCAACCAGTACTCGAGGGCAAATCCGTCCGCGTCCTCCGCATCGACGGCCTAAAACTTTACGTCGAGCCAATCGAATCTCCGGCCGCCGCAATGTAGAAAGTCTTGTTTAACGTCGTTGCGCGTATTCTTGCTCCGGTGTCGCCGACCGGCGAGCGTAGGGGCACAGCACCGCTGTGCCCCAGCTTGGCAAGATTGCCAATTCGCCAAGGTCTGGGTTTCTCGGTCGTGTTTGCAGCGCGACATTTGATTCGTGGTCGCGGTTTCAACCGCGAATTGGTTTTGTGGATCGCGGTTTCAGGCGCGAATTGGTTTTGTGGATCGCGGTTTCAGCCGCGAATTGGTTTGTGGGTCGCGGTTTCAACCGCGACATTGGAACTAGCAGGGAAAGGGGCTTCAGCCCCTGAAGTAAAGGTTTCGTCGAGGAGGCACCATGTTCGAATTCAGCGTCGGCACAATGGTCATTATCGTCTTCATCTTGATCTGGTTCTGGAATTCGCTCTACGTCATCAAGGAATGGGAACGCGGCGTAGTCCTCCGCCTCGGCCGCTTGCTGCCTGAAGCGAAAGGCGCCGGCGTCCGCCTCGTCTTCTGGCCGATCGAAACCCTGACGCGCATCAGCATGCGCATCGAAACGCTCGACGTCCCTCCGCAAGACATCATCACGCGCGACAACGTCTCCGTGAAGGTGAACGCGGTCTGCTACTTCCGCGTCGTTGACGCCAACCTCGCAGTTTCGCAAGTGCAAAACTTCACCTACGCCACGTCACAGCTCGCGCAAACCACCATTCGCAGCGTCGTCGGCCAATTCGAGCTCGACGAAATTCTTTCGCAGCGAGACAAGGTGAACGCCAAACTACAGATTATTCTGGACACGCAAACCGAACCCTGGGGAATCAAGGTCACGAACGTGGAAGTGAAACAGGTGGACATCCCCGAACAGATGCAGCGCGCCATCGCCAAGCAGGCCGAAGCCGAACGCGAACGCCGCGCCAAAGTCATTCACGCCGACGGCGAGTTTGAAGCATCTCAAAAACTTGCCGACGCCGCCAAAGTTCTGGAGACGCAGCCTTCGTCCATCCAGTTACGCTATCTCCAGACGTTAACCGAGATAGGTGTCGAGAAGAACACAACGATTGTGTTTCCACTCCCCATCGATATCATTAGTAGCTGGATGAAAGCGCTCGGAGGTTCACGGAGTTAAATGGCGATTCGTGGAAATCGCGGCGGCGGAGGAGACCGCGTGCTGGAAAGCCGGCACGTCATCGGTCTTTTTCTGCTGATGCTCGTTTTCAGTGGCGTTTTCTTCGCGCTCGGCTACGTGATGGGCCGGAACCAATACGATGGCCAGGTGCGCGCCGAGAGCAATCCGCGCGCAACTCCCGATCCTGTTTTCCAGTCGAAAAATGATCTCGTAGCGACGCGCAAGAAAAATTCGCAATCTTCTCCAGTTTCGGCAGCGAATTCAGCGAACTCCTCGAATTCTTCCGGTTCCGGCTGGGGTGCCATTTCTTCAACTCCTGCATCGAGCTCGCGCGATTCCGTCTCCGCGCCGAATGCAACCGCCGACGACAGCGCAACTCCAAGCTCCGATTGGAACTTC
>DATAMU010000142.1:0-9963 GCA_036266605.1 Candidatus Acidiferrum sp.
GTCTGTTTGAAGGCGACTATCTGGCCGGTTTTCTGCTGATCGTGGGGATCGGACTGCTGGCCGCACACTATAAGAAGATAGGGACGCGGTCTGGCTCTGACTGGAAGCATGTGATTGGGGCGGCGTTTGCAGCGGTGGTTGTACCGCTCCTGATTTACTCGTGGCTCGATCTAACGCTGACGGAAGCGTGGATGACGCCGAACCGCTGGCTGCGTTTCCCTGTTGTGTTGCTGCTCGCACTCCCGTTTCATGCGGCAGAGGAACTGGCGCTTGGCCCCGCGATGCGCACACGGCTCAGCAAGGCTCGGCTGGCATACGCGCTTGGGCTACGCTTAATAATGTGGGGAGTTTTGCTGATCGGAATCGTCGGGCTGCATAACGGGGAGATCCTGATGGGGCTGCTGGCACCCTACTTTGCGCTGTTCTGCCTGTTCCAACGGACAGGTATGGATGTTGTCCGAAGCAGCACCGGGTCCGCGCTGGCAGCGGCTATCTTCGGTGCTATACTCCTCGCTGGTTTTAGCGTGGTTGTCTTCCCGATCAGTTGAATTGCCCGTTTTTTGGCGGGGCCAACAAGAAACGGGCGTTACAACCTCGATGTGACCCGGGACCAGGACCTCGACCCGGCGACGGACTTCGACACAGTCGGAGAAGGCAAGATGGCGGACATAGCGATCGTCGGCGGCGGACCTTCGGGCGCAATGTGCGGTGCGGAGCTGGCGCGCGCCGGACATACGGTAAATATTTTCGATCAACACCTGGCGTGGGAGAAGCCGTGCGGCGGCGGACTGACGCATAAGGCGATCCAGAACTTCCCTTTCCTGCTCGACAATCCGTATCCAAAAAAATTAGTGCAATCGATTGAGCTGATCAGCAGCGATGATCATCGCGCGACGCTCGATATGTCGCATCCGATCGTCATTTATTCGCGGACTGTGCTGAATGGGATGCTGCTCTCGCGAGCGGCTGAAGCTGGTTGCAAGGTGCAGCAGGCGCACGTTTTTAGCGTTGATACCGCGTCGGACAAGCCGAGATTTTGCGTCGAAGGCGAATGGCGGACGGCGGATTTTCTGGTGCTGGCGGGCGGTGCGCGCAATCAACTTGTGCCCGAGACGCGGGCGTTACGGCGCGATGAGTTGGAGATCACGCAGGGCTATTTCGTACCCCAGACCGCAGATGCAATCACCATTAAATTCCTGCGAAATTTTGAAGGCTACATCTGGTCGTTTCCGCGCTGCGATCACCTGTCTGTAGGGATTTGCGGCAGCATGGCGGCTCACAACAGCGCTGAACTGCGATCGCATCTAGGTAAATTTGTAAGCACGCAGAAGATTTCGACCGAAGGCGCGACTTTCTACAGCCATGTATTGCCGTCTCCACAGCAGCACACCCTTTCCGAACGCGCTGTGCTCGGCAGGAATTGGGCGCTGGTCGGCGATGCCGCCGCTTGGGTCGACCCACTCACCGGCGAAGGACTGTTCTACGCGATGAAATCGGGCCACTTGCTGGGCAAGGCGCTAGCGGAAGGGTGCCCGGAAAAGTATCCGGCGTGGGTGAAGGCGGCGTTTTCGGCGGAATTGGAATTTGCGGCGCGAATCGTCCGACGTTTCTATCGCGGCTCGTTTCTTGGAACAGCGGTCACGACGCGCATGGTCCAGTTCATGCGGCGCAATCCAACTTTCCGGCAACTGATGGGCGATCTTTTCAGCGGCGCGCAGGATTACACGAGCCTCAAGCAACGACTGTGGGGCCAGCTTGGCGTGACTTTGAGCGATTTTGTGGCGAGCGTGCTGAATATCGAGCAGCCAGCTCACGCGGCGGCTCCGCGCGGCAGCGCCGGCGCCGACTGATCGTACGACAATTCTCAGGCTCCCAGCCTGATTTGTCCCTCAGACACGACTGGATTTCATACCATGGCATCTTGTAGTTTCCCACGGACCACAGGCATCCAACGATGAGGGCCGACCACCCGCGATACAGAATGCCGACAAATGCCAACGATGGGGCGAACGCCAAGCGTTCCAGGATAGACACGTGGAAAGCATTGCCCGAAGTATGGGGGATGATCCAGCCGCGTCGAGGCATTCTCGCGCTGGGTCTGCTGCTCATGACCATCAACCGCTTTTCGGGATTGGTCCTGCCGGCCTCAACGAAATACTTCCTGGATAACGTCGTCACGAAAAAAGAAATCGGCTTGCTCACGCCGATCGTGGCGGCCGTTTTGGCGGCGACCATCATTCAGGGGCTGACGTCATTCACGCTGACACAACTCTTGTCGAAGTCGGCGCAGAAGATGATCACCGAGCTGCGTAAAAAAGTGCAGGCGCATATCGGGCGTCTGCCGGTTTCGTTTTACGACGCAAACAAGACCGGCGTGCTCGTGTCGCGCATCATGACCGACGTCGAGGGCGTGCGGAACCTGATTGGCACGGGTTTGGTCGAGTTTGTCGGCGGGTTGATGACAGCGGTGCTTGCGCTTGGATATTTGCTCCACACCAGCGTGAAAATGACCGCTGTAGCGTTCTCGATCATCCTCGCTTTTGGTGTCGGAATCAGTTGGGCGTTCAAAACGATCCGGCCGATCTTTCGCGCGCGCCCGAAAATCAACGCCGAGGTGACGGGCCGATTGACGGAGTCGCTCGGAGGTGTCCGCGTTGTGAAGGGCTATCACGCGGAAGACCGCGAAGAGTCGATTTTCGGCGCGGGTGTCGAGCGTCTCCTCGACAACATCTTGAAAACGATCACCGCGACCTCGCTGATGAGCCTGTCGGGCGTAACGATGATGGGCATCGTCGGTGCGTTGATGTACGAATTCGGCGGGCGCGCGATCGCCAGCGGCACGATGACGCCCGGGCAATGGCTGGCGTTCAATTCGTTTTTGGTGCTGCTGGTGGCGCCCGTTTTTCAGATTGTGGCGATTGGAACGCAGCTTACCGAAGCAATTACCGGGCTCGAGCGCACGCGAGAGATTTTGAACGAGGAGAAAGAAGACGACGCCTCGGGGCGTAAAGTAACGATGCATCGCATCGAGGGATTCATCTCGATGGAGAACGTGAGCTTCGCGTACGACACGCGAAAGGAAGTGCTGCACGGCGTCAGCTTTGAATCGACGCCAGGAACGGTGACGGCGCTGGTCGGCCCGTCGGGCGCGGGGAAATCGACAATCATCGGTTTACTTGCGGCCTTTTACGTCCCGTCGAGCGGACGCGTCACCGTGGATGGCATCGATCTTTCGACAGTGAAATTGAATTCATACCGCACGCAGCTTGGCGTTGTCCTGCAGGAGACTTTTCTTTTCGACGGGACAATTCGTGAAAACGTGGCGTTTGCTCGCCCCGGTGCGACCGAAGAAGAAATCATGAACGCGTGCCGCATCGCGCGCGTTGACGAATTCGCGGACAACTTCGAGCTGAAGTACGACACCATCGTCGGCGAGCGCGGCGTCAAACTATCCGGCGGGCAGAAGCAACGCGTTTCGATTGCGCGCGCGATTCTCGCCGATCCGAGGCTCTTGATTCTGGATGAAGCGACTTCGAGTCTTGATTCGGAGTCTGAAGCTCTAATCCAGGAAGGGCTGCGATTCCTGATGCGCGGCCGAACGACGTTCGTCATCGCGCACCGGCTCTCGACGATTCGCAGCGCGGATCAGATTTTGGTAGTCGAAGCAGGAAGCATCATCGAGCGCGGCACGCACGAATCGCTCTATGCGTTGGGCGGGCGCTACTACGATCTCTACACCAAGCAGCACGCGCTGCAGGAGAATCTTTTTCTTGCGCCCGGCGAAGGCGATCCGGAGCCGCTTGATATCAACGGCGAGAAAGTTCAAACGGGTCCGCCGACTCCATCCGTCTGATTTGAGATCACGGCCGATCCTCGACCACGTGGGCGACAGTTCTGCTGAACGATCTGCAAAACAAAAAAGAAGGGCGGGAAAATCCCGCCCTTCTTCATTCGACAACTCGAAATTGTTCCTGAACTCGGTGCGATTTAAACCGTCACGGGCCGGCGCACAACTGGCTTCTTCGCCGTCGGCGGTGGAATCAGGCTCGCCATCTTGCGGATCATCGCCAGCACCAGGCGCTTGTCGCCATCCGACAACGTCGTGCTGAAGCGCTTGATTTCAGCGAGGAAGCGAATTTCGTCCTGCGAGAGCTCGCCGAGCATCTTTTGCGACTCGCGATCGCGCGGCGTCTCGGTACCCGGGAAGAAATCGGCCAGGGAGATGTCCATCGCCTCGGCGATTTTCGCCAGCGTCTCGAGCGATGGCACGGTATGGCCGTTTTCCACGCGCGACAGATAGCAACGCAGCAAACCGGTGCGGCGCTCGATGTCACCCTGCGACAGCCCGCGCTGGCTGCGATACGTCTTGATCACTTCTCCGATGTTGACTCGTGGTTTCTCTTTTGGCACGGCCTTTACCCCCAATCTACTGGGGTAGCTTAGTCGCTAACAGTAGGAGGCACAAGACGGTATTTAGGGGGAATGCGGCGAAGTAGGTAACGGTAGTCCTATGTAGATAAATCGCGGCTTTTTGACGATTATGGCGATTTTTTTTACGCTCTTAGCCGAGCGCTGTTACGGTAACAGGCTGCTGGAGCCGGAATTCGAGCAGCGTTTCGCTCGGGATCTTGACCTGCTGTCCGCGCGTGACGACGTTCACGCCCGCCCCGGCTGCCGAACCAGCGCCCGCGCCGATCGCCGCGCCTCTGCCGCCGCCCGCGATCGCGCCGATGATCGCACCGAGAGCGGCGCCGCCGCCGACTTTTTCGGCTGTGTTCGCACCGCGTCCCTTGCCCTTCATCGTGTAGTCGCTGCTCACGACGGGATAATCCTGGCCGTTGATGACCATGCGCGTCAGCTCAAGCTGTAACTCCGAACTGCCAGCGAGTCGGCCGGCGCCTTTCGCGTTGGCGAGGCGTCCGTAAACATCGGTTCCCTTTCGCGCGACCAACGTGCCGTTCACGTTCAGATCGGTTTCGAGACTCGCGTGGAAAATATCGCCGACATTATTTGTCTTGGAATCGACGCCGTCGATCATCCGGACCAACAGACTCTGGCCAGCCGGGATGACGATCTGGCTGCCGACTGCCGCTGGAGCAGGCGCCACCGCAGCCTGCGGTTGCGGAGGAGGCGCGGCAGGCTGAGGAGGTGGAGGCGGTGGATTGCCGTAGTCGCTCGTAAACGTGAGTGCAACAATCTCGCTCACATTGAACGTCTGCACTTCGCCGTTCACGGAAAATCGCATCAGGGCTTGCGTACCGCCCAAAAATCTACCGGTGAGCACGCGGCCGTCTTTCAGTTCCAGCGAGTCGGCCATGGCCGCGCCTGCGAACAGCAATCCCACGGCTGTCGCGGCGATCGTCCTTAAAATTCGCGTGCGTGAAAAGCGAGTCATCGTTCTTCCCTCCAACCCATTGCGCAAAAGGTCGCGCCGAATAATTCTTCCACGTTGTGGCAGATTGTAGCGCGAATTTCAGCGGCCCCTGTTTGCAAATAGAACCTGCTTCCTTGGATGGCCAAATACCAGCGCGGGATGTATTTATTTGCCCGCCGGGTTGGCTTGAGGGTTAGCGGGTGGCTGGCTCGCCTGATACAGATCGCGCGTGACATCGGCGATGAGCGCGCCGCTTTGCTTGAAGTCTTCGATGCCGCGCACAAGCACGACGATCACGAAGGGACGCTCGGCGTAGACAATCCCGGCGTCATGGTGAATTTTTGTGATCTCGCCGGTCTTGTGCGCGACGCGGATGTTGGCCGGAACACCGGCGGGGATGCCTTCGTTGAATTTCTGACGCTCGAGGATCTCGACCATCTTCGCCGACGCATCGGGATCGACGGCTTTTCCGTTTGCGATCGCGAGAAGCAATGTCGCAAGCCCGCGCGCGGTCGTCGTGTTGTTCAGACCTTTGTCGAAAGCCTTCTGGTCTTCGACACCACGTTTGATGTCCATGCCATCGGCATGCAGCGAAGTGACCGTCGCGCGGATGTTGTCGATGCCGAGCTTCTGAATCAGAAGGTTCGTCGCGAAATTGCTGCTGACCGTGACCATCAAATCGCAAAGTTGATTGAGCGTGCGCGTCTGACCGACGGCTTTATACAAATCGGTTTCGGAATCGTCTTCAGGCTTGAGTGTAAAGACCGAGCCATCGACAAAACTGTGAAATTCATTTTTGACCGGAAGCGCATCGCTGAGTTGGAGTTTGCCCTCGCGCGCCTGTTTAAACAGCTCGATCATCACCGGGATTTTCATCGTGCTCGCGGCGTGAAACACATCGTCACCACGAGAAAACCAGGACAGCCGTCCATCGAGGGTTTCAAACGCAATGCCGACGTCTGCGCCGCTCTTTGCGACCCGATCCTGGATCGCCGCGAAAACTTTAGGATCGATTGAGGCGGCAGCTTCAGGCTGCGGCGCGGGTGACACGCTCAGTGCGACCTGCACGTAGTGTCGCTCCGCCCAGTATCCGGCGCCGCATACTGCCGTGATAAATAAAACGAAGAGCACAACTCGGCGAGACAAATTTTCTCCCGGACCAGCGGTGCGGTGTAGTTGCGATGGTTCGCCTTACGGCGTGTCGTCCTTCACCGGCGTGAATTCGCCCACGGCAACGGTCCCCGCCACCACATTGTACCCCTCGATTTCGAGGACCGGTTCCTTGCCGGCCAGAGCGCGATCGTCGTACTGCGCACGAACGCTGACCTGCTCGCCCGGCAGCAACGAAAAATAATTGTCGCTCCAAATGATCGGCGTGACGTCTTCCCCACCTTTACCCCGCGTCACGCGCGGGTGAATCATGAACGCGACGCCGTCGCCTTTGTTCTCGATCGTGAGCGACATCCAATTCTCGCCGCTCTTCTTGCCGAGGGTTTGTTTTGAAATGACGAGCTTCGCCGGCGACAGTGAATTCAGCCCGGTCAAGTCGCCAAATTCAGCTTGCGGCGTGTATACGGTGTCTTTCTTGTGCTTCCAGTCCATCGTATCGGGCTTGGTCGAGAGCCAATAAAAGTTGTCGCTCAACAATTTGCCATGAGCGTCGTGGAGTTGCAGCTTCAAGAAATAGGTCTTCGACAAGCCATCGACTTTTGGCAGGTCGAACGCTTTCGTCGCGGCGTCCGCTGCCAGATCGATCGTCGCATCGTGCGCGCCTTTTTCTTTCGCATCGATGTCGTAGATTTTCGCCGAAACCTTCACGCCTTTGATCTCTTCGTACTTCCCGTTCACGACCGCGACCGAATTGTCGTCGTACGAATACTGTACGTGAACAATTTCCGTCGATTTTTTCGTGCCGTAGTAACCACCCGCCGGGACCATGTAGTAATCGTAGAGATGCCAGATCAGCGATGGCCACGCGTTGTTGAGCATCCATTGGACAACGCCTGTCGCGACGTACTTGTTGCGGCCATACGCTTCGAACATCGCGCGCTGCCCGTCGTAGGTCATCGCTTGCGCTTTGCGCTCGTAGTCGTCGAGGGACGTTGGTGCGCCGTAGCGCTTCGTCAATCCGTCGGTAAAGACATTTACGGTCGTAAACCGCTCGCCGCCCGCATGAAAATTCCAGACGTCATCGATCGGCCACAAATGATCCTTCGGGATAAATCGTTCGAGCGATTCTTTTGGCGGAATCGCCGGGCCAGGGCTCGTCTCGGTGTTGTAGCCGTACGCGCCGCCCGCCTCCTTGTCCGCCAGCCAATACATCGGCGGCACATATTCGTAGGGACCCGTCATCTTCACGCCGGACGCGCCGGTCACCGTCGTCGGGTCTGCCGACGCCGACGAAATCGACGGATTCGGCCAATCGAGATCCTTCAAGATGCCGAGGTACATTTTCTCGACGTCGGCCGGCGGCGGCCCATCGCTGCCGTACAACCAAACGAAAACGCTCGGATGATTGCGCAAAATTCGAATCTGGCTGCGCAGCGAATCGCCTGCGATTTTGTGCTGGTCTTCCTTCCAGACCTTCCACCGTTCCCACGCGTCGCAGCACGTCCATCCCGGCATGATCAAAATGCCGAGCTTGTCGGCTTTGTTGAAGAAATCTTCGTGATCGATGCGGCCTTCGAGCCGCACCGTGTTCAGCCCCATATCCTTCACGTAAGCCAAATCTGCATCGACACGCTCCGGCGAATAGCGCAGAAACATGTCTGGCGCCCACGCCGCGCCGCGAATCAGGACTTTGCGGCCGTTGATTTTGAAGAGCCGATAGCCCTTGTCGGTCAGCTCCGACGTCGCCTCGCGAATGCCAAAAGTGACATCCGCGGAATCCGAAACATGCCCGCCGGTTTCGAACGTCAGCTTCGCCTTGTAGAGATTCGGCTCGCCCATCTGATACGGCCACCACAGCCGCGGATGCGCGAGCTTCAGCTCCGAAAATTTGCTCGCGTCGAACGTAACTGTCTTCGCCTCTCCTGCCGCCAGCTTCACGTCCTGCTTGATTCGAATTCCGCCTTCGATCTCCGCCGATAGAACACCCTCGATCGCCTTGTCGGCCGTATTTCGCAAGTCGGCGGTCACCGTCAGCTTCGCGTCTTTGTATTCGTTCTCCAGCTTGCTCATCACATACGGATTTCGAACCGACACACCATCATCCGCCGTCAGAAAAACTTCCTTCCAAATCCCCATGTCCTTGTCGGCAGGCGTTGGATTCCAGTCGACCCACGTAATCCCGAGGTCGTACTTCTGCGGTGCGAAAATCTCCAGCGCGATCGCATTCCCCTTCCCAGGCGCTAGATATTTGCTCACATTGAATTCGAACGTCACGAAGGTCCCCGCCACATCTTTCGCATCGGCGACTTTCTTCCCATTCACCCAAACATTCGCTCGGTAGTTGATTCCCAGCAAGTGCAGCCACTGAATCTTCCCCGCAAAATCCGCTGGCGCGACAAACTCGGTCCGCCACCACCACGAGCAAATGAAGGGACTGTCTTTTGGCATGTCCTGAATGGCGAAAAAATGCTTCGTCGAATAGTCCATCCCCGGCAGCGACTTCAGATTTGTGCCCATCATCGGGTCTTTGTACGTGCCATCATCGACCAGCGCGCCGACCGCGGTGTTTGGCAAATTGGTCCGATGCCACTTGCTGACGTCGAATCCCACCGTCGAAACCTGCTCGCCGGTCGCCTTTGCGTCGCACGAAGACGCAAGCCGCCAATCCTGATGGAGATAAATTTTATCCTCGGCAGCCTTGCTTGACGACGCCAACACCGACGCGCACATCGCCAAAATCGCCACAAAGGCGGCAGCCGACCGAAAACGTACATGCAGACGTGCCATATCGCTCCTCAGATCGATGGATCGATCAGATTCGAAAACAAAGTAATCTCGTGGAAAGGATGCAACACCCGACGCATCGCGCCCATATTAAACCGATTCAATGCTCTCGCACCGTCTTTCTTTTGGCGGTTTCTTTCGACGGCAAATCCTCCAGGACCGTCGCGCGTTCTCGCCGTGATACATTCCTCGCCTTCGCGCCGTAGAACTTCTCGGAGCCTGCGTTGCAAACCGATGCCATCGGCCTCACCGCACTAGCCCTCGTCATGATTGCGTGGCTCATCTTCGGCCTCGCCTTCGTCCTGCGCAGGCAGCTCAACAAATCGCAGCCGAAGGCCGATGAATCTGGCGCGAAGTATGAGCCGGAATCGAAATGGGGAATCGCGCTGCAAAGTGTCGCGTTCGCGGCAATCTGGCTAACGCCGCGCAAGAATTGGTGGGCGCTGCCGCCATCGCAAACCGCCGAAATCGCGGTCGCCGCCGTCGCGGTGGCGCTCGCCTACTCCAGCGCGTTCTTATCGTTGCGCGCCGTGCAAACTCTCGGCAAGCAATGGACCTACCAGGCTCGCGTCCTCAAAAATCACGATCTCATCACGCAGGGCCCGTACTCCATCGTCCGCAATCCCATCTATCTCGGGATGTTCGGTATGATCCTCAGCACCGGCCTCGTCTTCTCGCACTGGTGGCTCGCTCTC
>DATAMU010000143.1:0-4303 GCA_036266605.1 Candidatus Acidiferrum sp.
TTTTCACCGGCGCGATCGCAGATGCTGCGGTTTCCAAATCCGCGTAAGATTTCGCGCCGAAGACTTCCCTTTCGTTCGGATTTACCGGAATCATGTGATAACCGACCGCCTTGATGTATTCGCCGACGTGATTACTGGCGCGGCCGGGGTCGGACGAGAGTCCGACGACGGCAACGGTGCGGTATCGCTTGAGAATGGCGGCGATCGGATCGGCGCCGAATTCGGATTTGAGATTTTCAGGGATCAGGATTTGCATAGCGCGTTCGCTTTAGTGTTGGTTTGACTGCGTTAAAGGCCCTTCAGTTGCGCTACTTCCCTCACCGTCAGCGCGCGAAATTTTCCGGGTTCAACGTCGAGCTTGAGCGGGCCGATCTTCACGCGCTTGATTTTTTCCACCTGGAATCCGACGACGGCGAACATACGACGGATCTGTCGATTGCGGCCTTCGATGAGCACGACTTCGTACCAAGGGTTGGGTGCATTCTCAACGAGTTTGATGGAAGCGGGCGAAGTTTTGACCCGGCGGCCATCGTCGAGTTCGATCGTGACGCCGGCGCGAAGGCACGCGATATCTCTTGCTGCGGGCTTACCGCTAATTTTCACGAGATAAGTCTTGGGGACGTGCGACCCGGCTTTCGTCAATTTTTGCGCCAGCGCCCCGTCGTTGGTCATCAATAAAAGCCCTTCGCTGCCGTAGTCGAGCCGGCCGACGGGATAGATGCGCGCTGGAATGGTTTTGATGAGATCCATTACGGTGGCGCGACCTTCGGGATCAGTCACGGTGCTGACGTAGCCTTTGGGTTTGTAGAGCGCGAAGTACTGGAGCGATTCCTTAGCGGCGAGCGGCTTGCCGTCAATCGCAATCTTGTCGATCGCCGGGTCGGCTTTCGTCCCTTGCTCGGTCACGACGGCACCGTTAAGAGTGACGCGCCCCGCCGCGATGAACTCTTCGGCTTTGCGCCGCGACGCGATCCCTGCGGCGGCAATTATTTTTTGAAGTCGTTCAGCGGGCATCGCGATGATTTTAGCGTAGATGGTGAAGACGGGCACGGCGTGCTGTACCCCTACAACATGGCAACTATTTTTTCTTTGCGGTGTGGATTGGACGCGGCTTGGGTTTAGCAGACTCGCTGAGCGCCGCCACTTCGCTCGGTTTGAGCGTGCGATAGCGTCCGCGCGGGATGCCTTCGACCGTCAGCGAGCCGAGAGAGATGCGTATCCACTTCTCGATGGGATGACCGGATTTATACATGACATTGCGCAGGGATTCTTTCTTCGTGTCACGCATGCGGAGTTCGTACCAATAATTCGCCACGTGGCCGCGCGTGGAGTCGGGCTGCCGCAGAGTTTGCATGCGAACACCGGCTTCTTTGCCAAGCTCCGCGAGTTGCTCGCGCGTGAGCATGCCTTTGACCTTGATGTGGTAGCCCTGTTCGAGATGCTCCCAGTTTTTGAGCAGCGCGGCCGCGAAGTCTCCGTCGTTGGTCAGCAGGATGAGTCCGCTGGCGGCGTATTCGAGATTACCGACGGGATACACGCGAGCGGGAAATCCGCGGAGCGAATTCTTGAGTGTCTTGCGGCCTTCGGGATCGGCCATGGCGGCGACGACTTCCGTCGGCTTGTTAAGCGCTAGATAGACGTGATTTTCGGACGCAGTAATGACTTTGCCCGCAGCTTCGACCTTATCGGTAGCGAGATCAGCCTTCGTGCCGAGCTCGGTGACGACTTTGCCGTTCACGCGGACCTGGCCGCTCAGAATAAGCTGCTCCGCGTGGCGTCGAGAGGCGATACCGGCGCGGGCGATTAGTTTTTGTAGGCGTTCGCTGGGCATGAGAATTGGAAAATGGAAAATCGAAAATGGAAATTCGACAATCGTTCCAGGTGAACGATTATACGCATTGCGGTAGGCAATTGCTGTTGGTCAATCGATGGCGACGGGCATGAGAGTCCCGCGGCGTCTTGTGGGCAAGTTACTCGCCGGCAGCGGCGCCGCGTGATTTCTCCCGTTCGGTTTGCGACTCTTCGTCGGTAGGATGCTCGCTCGGCTGTTCTGTCGCATTTTCCGAACCTTGTGCGTTGGGCAGCAGGTCACGCTCGGGCTCGGCATCGGACGAGTAGAACTGAGCCGTAGCCTCTTCGGCTGGAACTTCGCTCGACAGCGCGGCTAACGAGTCTGCTGAGACTTCAATCTCGATGCCCTGAGTGAGCTGCGCCAGGATTTCGTCCGAGATCTCGTGCGCGGAGTCTGCGTCGACAGAAGACTCATACTCACTTGCCGCAACCGGAGCCTCGGGAGTTTCCATGCTCATGCCAACCGCATGCGTCTGTTCGGCTTCGGCGAGCGCCGGTTCGACGATTTCGTCGTGAGCTGAGGTTGTTTCAGCTTCCAGCGACGACGGCTGCTCGGACGCTACTGCCTTGGGAGTTTCTGCCGCAACAGCTTCGATACTTTGGCCGTGCGATAGAGGAACCTCAATCGACTCCGGCACGAAATGGGCTTCTGATGACGCTTCCAAAGTCTCGGCCGCTGGCTCCGGCGATTCGCCTTGCGAGCTAACCGTTTCCGGCGCCTCTGCAACGGCTTCGCCTGCCTTTGGCTCTTCCTCGATTGAAGCAGCTGCTTCGACCGGCTGAGCCGCGATCGCTTCGGCGACATCGGGTGAAATCGATTGCTCAAACTGCTTCGGAGCCGACTCCTCCGTCGAGTCGCCCGTCTTGTCCACCATCGGCAACGACTCGCCACCTTCGGCGGACGCGGCTGCCTCGGCTTCGAGTTCTGCGACGGCATCGGCGTCGGTCGGCTCGACCGAATCGAGCACGCTTTCGTCGCCCGTTTCGCCTTCCGCGACACCTTCGTCGGTTCCGAGAGCCTCGCGCGCCAGCGCCTCGAATTCCTTCAAGCTCGGCAGTTCGCCAAGGTCGCTGAGACCAAAGCGCATCAAAAATTCTTTTGACGTGCGGTACAGAATCGGACGTCCGATCACTTCCTTGCGACCCGCGGTAGTGATCAGCTTCTTGTCGAGCAGCGTCTTGATGACACCCGACGTGTTGACGCCGCGAATTTCCTGAATCTCTGGCGCGGTTACCGGTTGCTTGTACGAAATAACGGCGAGCGTTTCCAGCGCCGGCATCGTCAACCGCAGCGGCGGCCGCAAACTCTTGATGAAGCGGCGCACCAGATCGTGGTGCTGGGGCTTGGTATACATCTTGTAGCCGCCCGCGACGCCGCGAATCTCGATACCGCGGCTTTCGACGGCGTAGCTCGCGACCAATTCGTCGAGCGCGGCCTGCACGGCGGCCTTCGGTTCGTCGAGGGCTTTGGCAAGCTGCTCGATCGTCGCCGGTTCGTCGGCGGCATAGATGATGGCTTCAAGCGCAGCCTTTCGCTCGTCGGAGCTCATCGAGCTGAGAGGTTCGGGTGGCGTGTTCGTAGCCGCTTCGGCCCCAGCCTCAGCTGACGACACGAGCTGGCTCGTCGTCTCCTGCCCCGTGTCCGGACCCACCTCAGGCGTGGCGTCGGACTGCGGGTTGTTGCCTTCGAATTGTTGGGTATCTTGGTCCACTATTTGTACTCTTCGTCGATCTGGCGGAGCCCGCCGGATTCATCAAACACAAGCTCGAAACTTTTGCCCTTCTTGAGAACAATTTCGCCGAATTGCTTTTCCTGAGCAAGCCCAATCGCTTGCAGCTTCACCATTTCCAGAACGGCGAGAAACGCGACGATCATCGCATGTCGCGAGGGGCAAGCCTCAAAAAATTCGATCAAGCGCACACTGTTGTCGTCGCTGGCGAGAATTTGGGCGCGGAGCTGCGCCATCATTTCGGCGACGGTGAAGGTGGGATGCTTCAGGTCGATGCGCACGACTTCTTTGCGGCGCTCGAGGACCTGTTGGAAGACTTTGACGAGATCGACGAGCGAGACGACCAGATCGCCCTCGGTGCCTTCGTCGTTGTAGAGCGATTTGTCGGGCCTCGACCAGACGTTCTCTTCGATTTGCTGCTTTTGATAGAGAAGCTGGGCTGCGTTCTTGAATTTTTCGTGCTCGACCAAGCGTTGAACAAGTTCGGCGCGGGGATCGGTGGCCTGCTCTTCTGGCGACGCCAGCGGATCGGGCGGGAGCAGCATCTTCGACTTGATGTAGATCAGCGTGGCGGCCATGTAGATGAAGTCGGCCGAGACGTCTACGTTCAGTTCTTCGAGCTTGTGGAGGTAGTCGAGGTACTGCGAGGTGATCTTCGAAATCTGAATGTCATGAATATTCATCTCCTGCTTTTTGATGAGGTCAAGCAGGAGGTCGAGGGG
>DATAMU010000144.1:0-2066 GCA_036266605.1 Candidatus Acidiferrum sp.
GCGCTCGCGGTCGCGTTGATTCGTGGAATCGCGCGCCGTGAAATGAAAACGATCGGAAACTTCTGGGTCGATCTCACGCGCTCATTCTTGTGGGTTCTGCTGCCGATCAGCTTCGTCGTCGCGCTCGTCCTCGTCTCCCAAGGCGTAATACAGAATTTCAAGCCCTACGCGACAGCGCAACTCATCGAACCGCAAACCATTCAGACGCAAGGCCCCGACGGCAAAACAACCACTCAAACCGTCACCCAACAAACCATCGCAGTCGGCCCAGTCGCATCGCAGGAAGCCATCAAGATGTTCGGCACCAACGGCGGCGGTTTCTTCAATACCAACAGTGCTCATCCCTTCGAGAATCCGACTCCGCTAACAAACCTCCTCGAAATGATCTTGATTTTCGCGATTCCCAGCGGCCTCACCTACACACTCGGTCGCATGACGGGCTCTCCTCGCCACGGTTGGGCCATCTGGTCCGCCATGGCCGCCCTGTTCCTAGTCGGAGTTGTAGCAGCTTACGCAGCCGAGTCCCGCGGCAATCCCCAAATCGCATCGCTAGCGAGTTCCTCTGTTGTAGGGGCGCAGCCCGCCGCGCCCCAGCTTGCCCAGGCGTCAACCTCCACCTCGGTTCCCTCTTCAGGTTTTGCGATCGATCAATCCGCCAGCATTCGCCAATCAGGCGGCAACATGGAAGGCAAAGAAACGCGTTTCGGCATCGCCAATTCCGCGCTCTTCGCCACCGTCACCACCGACGCAAGCTGCGGCGCCGTGAACTCCATGCACGATTCGTTCACGCCACTCGGCGGGATGGTTCCGCTGCTGAACATCATGCTCGGCGAAGTAATTTTCGGCGGAGTCGGTTCCGGCCTCTACGGCATGCTCGTCTTCGTCATTCTCGCGGTTTTCATCGCAGGATTGATGGTTGGCCGCACTCCGGAATATCTCGGCAAGAAGATCGAAGCCTTCGACGTAAAAATGGCGATGCTTAGCGTACTCGCCGCATCGCTCACGATCCTGATTTTCGCTGCGATTGCCGTCGTGACAAAACCTGGCCTTGCCGGAATCTCGAATCCCGGTCCTCACGGATTGTCGCAAATTCTCTACGCGTACACATCGTCGGTCGGGAACAACGGCTCCGCATTCGCGGGGATCAGCGCAAATACACTCTGGTTCAACACGACAACTGGAATCGCGATGCTCCTCGGCCGCTTCTTCGTCGTAATTCCAATTCTCGCCATCGCAGGCAATCTCGCCGCAAAGAAAACCACTCCAGCGTCGCTCGGGACTTTTCCCGTCACAGGCCCACTGTTTGCCATTTTGCTCGTTTCGACCATCGTGATCGTCGGAGCGCTCACCTTCTTCCCTGCGCTGAGCCTGGGTCCGATCCTGGAGCACCTCTTGATGAACGCCGGGAGAACTTTCTAACTGCCATGGAAACTGCTGCCCAATCGAAACCCAAGCCGCTTGCCGACAAGGCGATCGTCATCCGCGCCATCGGAGATTCTTTCCGAAAGCTGCATCCTCGCTTGATGTTGAAAAATCCGGTGATGTTTGTCGTCGAAGTCGGCGCCGTGCTCACGACGATCGAACTCATCATCGACACCGCGCGCCACACCGGGCTGTTCAGCTTTGGCCTCCAGATCACGCTGTGGCTCTGGTTCACCGTTCTCTTCGCCAATTTTGCCGAAGCGATGGCCGAAGGCCGCGGCAAAGCGCAGGCCGACACCCTGCGCAAAGCGCGCGCCGAGACGCTGGCCAACAAACTGCGTCCTGACGGAACCACGGAAATCATCGCAAGCTCGAAGCTGCGCACCGGGGACGTGGTTGTGGTGGTCGCAGGCGAATTTATCCCTGGCGATGGCGAAGTGATCGAAGGCGTCGCCAGCGTCGATGAGTCCGCCATCACAGGTGAATCCGCGCCTGTGATCCGCGAATCTGGCGGAGATCGCAGCGCCGTCACCGGCGGCACGCGTGTTCTCTCCGACTCGATTCACGTGCGCATCACGTCGAATCCCGGCGAAACTTTTCTCGATCGCATGATCAAGCTCGTCGAAGGAGCCGCGCGTCAGAAG
>DATAMU010000145.1:0-3097 GCA_036266605.1 Candidatus Acidiferrum sp.
GAGAAAGCGTTACGCTGCGCGCCGAGCGGCGTCGGACGCAGATTCGTTGTTTCCGAAACCGTCTTCAGCATGGACGGTGATATTGCCAATCTCACCGAACTCGCCGAGTTGTGTGCGAACCACGATGCCGGTTTGATCTTGGACGAAGCGCACGCAACCGCCGTCCACGGTCCCGAAGGTCGCGGCATCGCCGCCGCGGCAGGGCTAACGGGTGAAACTGTTGCCATCACCCATACGTGTAGCAAAGCTCTAGCCAGCGCGGGCGCCTTCGTTTGCGGCAGTGCAGCGCTGCGCGAACATCTCATCAATCATGCGCGTACGTTTATTTTCAGCACAGCGCCGCCGCCGTACATGGCCGGACAAGTTCGCGCGGCACTGCGCATCGCGCAAGAAATGAATGCCGAACGAAGTCGCCTTATCACCGGCGCGGAACGCCTGAAGGCCGAACTCCAATCGCAGGGTTACGACACTGCGAATTCCGCATCGCAAATCATACCCGTCATTGTCGGCGCCAACGACGAAGCGGTTGCCTCGGCCGAATTTCTGCAAGGCGAAGGCTTCGCGGTCCGTGCGATTCGACCGCCGACAGTTCCCGCGGGCCGAGCGCGGTTGCGTTTGTCATTGACGAGTGCGATCTCCACCACCGAAATCGATCGACTCTCCAATCGCCTTTCAGCGTGGAAAACCCAGCGTGTACCGCTGGCGGCGGGGTGTTCGTGAGGAATCACTTTTTCATTACGGGCACGGACACTGGTGTCGGCAAGACCACACTTTCCGCGCTGCTTTGTGCCGCGCTCGACGCCGTTTACTGGAAGCCGATTCAAACTGGCACGCTCGAAGGTTCCGATCGGGTCACCGTGATGCGACTCGCCGGCATTGGCACCGATCGCACGCTCGACGAAGTCTATAAATTTGTTCCGCCCGTTTCGCCTGATCTTGCGGCCCGTTGGGCCGGGACGGAAATCGATCTCAATCGCATTACGCTCCCTACCAGCCTGCACAATGACTGGCTCGTCGTTGAAGGCGCCGGTGGTGTGCTCGTGCCGATCAACCAGAAACAATTCATGCTCGATATGATGGTGAAGTTCATGCTGCCCGTGATTCTCGCGGCGCGCAGCGGCGTCGGCACCATCAACCACACGCTGCTCACGCTCGCCGCACTTCACGCAGCCGAACTGCCCGTGCATGGCGTCGTCCTCATCGGGGATCAGAACCGCGAAAATCGCGAGACGATCGAGCGATTTGGCCACGTTCGCGTCATCGGCGAAATTCCCCGCCTGCCGAATCTTCATCGCACCGCGCTCATGCAAGTATTCATGAACAATTTTGACCGCGCCGCATTCGCCCAATAAGTTTTATCGCTGCGAAATTCCTGAGACAATTTATCGCGCACAATGTGGGCGCGCTTTTTTTGCGCCATCGAAACTGACTGACGCTATCCATGAACAATCCTGACTGGCTCAATCTCGATCACGTCTGGCTGCCGTACACGCAGATGAAAACGGCCGCTCTGCCGGTGCCGGTCGTCTCAGCATCGGGAGTGCGCTTGAAACTCGCCGACGGCAGGGAATTGATCGATGGAATTTCGAGTTGGTGGACGGCTTGCCACGGCTACGCGCACCCGCACATTCTTAAAGCCGTCCGCGATCAACTCGAAAAGATGCCGCATGTAATGTTCGGCGGCCTGGCCCACGAACCTGCTTACAAACTTGCCGCGCGCCTGGCGAGAATGCTTCCCGCCGATCTCAATCACGTGTTTTTCAGCGAATCCGGTTCCGTCGCCGTCGAAGTTGCGCTGAAAATGGCTGCGCAGTTTTGGTTAAACCAAGGCGAACGCCGCACAAAGTTCGTCAGCTTCCGCGGCGGCTATCACGGCGATACGTTCGCCACGATGGCGATCTGCGATCCCGAAGAGGGTATGCACAAACTCTTTCGCGGCGTTGTACCCGAGCAACTCGTCGTGGCTTTGCCCGACACAAAGGCGCATCAATCCGCGTTGCACCGCCTGCTCGACGAAAAGTCTTCCGAAATCGCCGCGATCATTGTCGAGCCGCTCGTCCAAGGCGCCGGCGGAATGAAATTCCACGACGCTGCTGTTCTCGCTGAACTCAAAAAGCTCTCTCAACAGCACAACGTCTTGCTGATTTTCGACGAGATCTTCACCGGCTTCGCGCGCGCCGGCTCGATGTTCGCCTGCAAGGAAGCGAACGTGACTCCGGACATCATCTGCCTCGGCAAAGCTCTTACCGGCGGCACAGTGCCTTTAGCCGCGACGGTGGCGACCGATCGCATCTTCAACGCATTTCATTCCGACAACGCCGACGCTGCTCTGATGCACGGGCCGACTTACATGGCGTATCCATTGGGCTGCGCCGCCGCCAATGCCTCGCTCGATTTGTTCGAAACAGAACCGCGTTTGCAGCAAGTCCGCGCCATCGAGGCGCAACTCGTCGAAGAATTGTCTGCTTGTCGCGGAGGGGACGGCGTCCGCGACGTTCGCGTGAAAGGCGCAATCGGCGCTGTGCAAATGAACGCCCCCGTTGATGCGGTAGGATTGCGTTCGCGTTTTGTGGAAAAAGGCTGCTGGATCAAACCGTTCGGCGATGTCATCTATTTGACGCCGCCGTTCGTGATCGATCCTCGAGATCTGTCAAAGTTAACGCGCGCGATTGTGGACGTCGTCCGCGAAAGTAGTTCGTAGCAAAACCGGGAGGAATTTTTGCAGGGTGGCTTGAGCGGTTGGAAACAAAAAATTGTCGGATTCGCGAGTACGCTGGGCGCGCCCGGGCTCTTCATGATTTCGTTCCTCGATTCCTCCGTCCTGACGTTCCCGGTGATCAACGACCTGCTGCTGATCTCACTTTCGATCCAAAAGCCCACGCGCATGATTCTTTATGCCACGGCGGCGACCACCGGTTCTGTCCTAGGCTGCATTTTGTTGTATTTCCTCGCGCTCAAAGCGGGTGAGGCCGCCTTTCACAAAAAAGCCGGAAAACGCGCCGCAAAAATTCGGCAGTTCGTCGAGGAAAATGGATTCGTCGGTATGTTGGTCGCGGCGCTTCTCCCGCCGCCAACTCCGTTCAAGTTTTTCGTCTTG
>DATAMU010000146.1:0-4149 GCA_036266605.1 Candidatus Acidiferrum sp.
GTCCGCTCTTCCGGACCGGCGAACTGGCCATCGTTCATGCCGCCGGCTCGCCCGATCCCACGCGCTCGCATTTCGACGCCCAGGACTTCATGGAATCGGGAACGCCCGGCCTGAAATCGACCGATGACGGCTGGCTCAATCGCGCGCTCGGCACGGTTCCGGAAGAAAATGCCTCGCCGTTTCGCGCCGTAGCCATGGGCGCGAACCTTCCGCGCATGCTGCGGGGCTCCGCTCCCGCCATTGCGCTGCCCGATGTGAAGCAGTTCAGAGTGATGGCCGAGACCCCCGGCGCCGGGCAAATCGCCGAAGGCGGTTTTGAAGCCATGTACGCGCAAACGGTGGATAAAGCGCTGCGCGGCACCGGAACCGAGACGTTTGAAGCGATCGACATGCTCCGCAAAGCCGATCCGTCCAAATACAAGCCGGAAAACGGCGCGAGCTACGGCCAGAGCCGGCTCGGCCAAAGCCTGCAGCAGATCGGCCAGCTGCTCAAAGCCAATATCGGCACGGAAGTTTTGTTCGTGGATTGCGGCGGCTGGGACAATCACGTCAACGAAGGCGGCGTCTCGGGCCAGCTTTCCAATTTGCTGCGCGATCTGGGGCAAGGAATGGCGGCGTTTCGCCAGGATATGGGCGACCGCATGGAAAACATCGTGTTCGTCACCATGAGCGAATTCGGCCGCACCGCAAAAGAAAATGGCAATCGCGGCACCGACCACGGGCACGCCAACTGCATGTTCGTCATGGGCGGCGACGTCCGCGGCGGCCGCGTCTACGGCCGCTGGCCCGGCCTCGCCGATCACCAGCTCAACGAAGGCCGCGACCTCGCCCTCACCACCGACTTCCGCTCCGTCCTCGCCGAAATCCTCTTGCGCCACAACGGCGTCACCAATCTCAGCACCGTGTTTCCCGGTTTCGACACGAACCCCCGCACCTTCCCCAACTTAATCAAAACCTAACTTCGCTGTTCGAACCCAAATCGGCTCTTGGGTGCCGCACCCTTTTTGGTTTTAAAAGGGTGCGGGTTTAGATTCAACACGACCGAACCCGATCCGAATTTGCCACGTTCTGATCCTGACGTTTGTCACTCGCTCGCTTGACCGCAAGCGAACCTGCGTTGCATCCTTGCTTTCCAAAACCAATTCACTAACCGTTGCTTCGCGCACTCGGCGTCAAAAAAAGGAGCCCTCTTTGTCCCTCGACACCATCAAAACCATCGCCGTCCTCGGCTCCGGCACCATGGGCAACGGCATCGCTCACGTCTTCGCCCGCGCCGGCTACAAAGTTCTCCTCCGCGACGTCGAACAGCGCTACCTCGACCGCGCCCTCGACACCATCTCCAAAAATCTCGACCGCGAAATCAAAAAAGGCAAGCTTCCCGAAAATGAAAAGGGAAGCGTCCTCTCCCGCATCGTCCCCGTCACCGACATGTCCACCATTTCCAACGCCGACTTCCTCGTCGAAGCCGTCCCCGAAAAGCTCGACATCAAGCGCCACGCGCTCACTGAAGCCGACCGCCTTCTACGCGACGACGTGATCATTGCGAGCAACACCTCATCCATCGCGATGACCACCCTCGCCGCCATGACCAAGCGCCCCGACCGCTTCGTTGGCATGCACTTCATGAATCCCGTCCCGATGATGGCCCTCGTCGAAGTCATCCGCGCGCTGCAAACCAGCGAGGCAACTTTCAATCTCACGATGGAGCTCAGCAAAAAGCTCGGCAAGACTCCCGTCGCCGTCAACGACGCCCCCGGCTTCGTCTCCAACCGCGTCCTCATGCCGCTCATCAACGAAGCCGCCTACACCGTCATGGAAGGCGTCGCCACGCCTGAAGCCGTGGACACCGTCATGAAGCTCGGGATGAACCATCCGATGGGCCCGCTCGAACTCGCCGACTTCATCGGTCTCGACGTCTGCGTGGACATCATGCACGTCCTCCACGAAGGCCTCGGCGACCCGAAATACCGCGCCTGCCCCCTGCTCAAAAAATACGTCGCCGCCGGCTACCTCGGCCGCAAATCCGGCCGCGGCTTTCATAGTTATGACAAGTAGGGATGGGAAGGCGAAACAAAAGCAAAAATAGTATTTGCTTTTTGTTCGCCATATGCTATTTTCCCTTCAGGCGTTTTCAACAGGAGTCGGCCCCGGCCACTTGTCGCCACGGCAAAACCTGTCATCCTGAGCGTATCCGGTGAGGATGCGTCACCAACTCGGCCCAGGATGTTCAGCAGCGAAGCCCGCCGCAGCAAGCAGCCAGCGCCGCCAAACAAAGAAGAATAACGATAGCGCCAAAGTGAACCGAATGGTAAACTCCGCCACTCGTTATCCAAAGGTGATCGAAGCACAAGCGGTACACGCAGCAAACGCACCAAAAACACAGCGCGCGCTCTCCCGGGCGTTCGCCGGGTCAACGAAAAATTCCTATTTTCTCTACTGAGGTGTGAAATGGCGGACGAAAAAGCCAAACTAATTGAAGCAGCGATTTCGCAGATCGAAAAAGACTACGGCAAGGGTTCGATCATGCGCCTGGGCAATCGCGACGTGCTGGTGCCGGTCAGCGTCATCCCGACCGGCTGCTTGTCGCTCGACCTCGCGCTGGGCGTCGGCGGTTTTCCCCGCGGCCGCGTCATCGAAGTCTACGGCCCGGAATCCGGCGGTAAGACCACGCTCACCCTTCAAGTCGTAGCCGAAGCCCAGAAACTCGGTGGCATCGCCGCGTTCATCGACGCCGAACACGCGCTCGATCCCATCTACGCCCGCAAGCTCGGCGTGGATGTCGACAATCTCCTCGTCTCGCAGCCCGACAACGGCGAACAAGCCCTCGAAATCGCGCAAACGTTGATCCGCTCCAACAGCGTGGATATCATCGTTGTCGATTCCGTCGCCGCCCTCGTTCCCAAAGCGGAACTCGAAGGCGACATGGGCGATCCCTCGATGGGCCTCCAGGCGCGCCTCATGTCCCAGGCGCTCCGCAAGCTCACCGGCATCGTCGCCAAGTCGCGCACCTGCCTCATCTTCATCAATCAGATCCGCGAAAAGATCGGTGTGATGTTCGGCAATCCCGAAACCACCACCGGCGGCCGCGCGCTCAAGTTTTATTCATCGATCCGCGTGGACATTCGCCGCATTCAGGCCATCAAGGAAGGCGATCGCGTCGTCGGCTCCCGCACGCGCGGCAAAATCGTGAAGAACAAAGTTGCCGCTCCATTCCGCGAAGCCGAATTCGACATTCTTTACGGCGAAGGCATTTCGCGCGAAGGCGACCTCATCGACCTCGGCGTCGATAAGGGCATTCTCGAGAAGTCCGGGACGTGGATCAGCTACGGCGGCGAGCGCCTCGGTCAAGGCCGCGAAAACGCTCGGCTCTTCCTCAAGGAAAACAAAGACATCCGCGAGAAGATCGAATCCGCCCTGCGCAAAAAGCTTGGCATCGGTCCAGCCAACAACGCCAACCCTTCGAACGGTGCGAACGGTGCCGCCGCCACGCCAGCCAACGGCGCCAACGGCCACGCCGCTCCGGCGAACGAAAAGCCGCCCGTCAAAGCCGCAGCTGCCGCCGCCTCTTCATCTGACGCCGGTAAACGCCCCAGCCGCTAAACCATTCGCAACAACACGGATGTGTGGGCGCGATTCGTCGCGCCCACGCATATTCGTTTCACATTGGAACAGCTCCGATCTGCTGTGCCGATTCCGCCCCACGCCCGATCACACCTGTTCCATCGGCAACCGTACCCCGTCCGACCGGCCCTTCACCCCCGCCCGCCCGGTCATCTTTCAAAACAAAGCACATATTTGGTACCAGCCCCACTAACCTATTGCCTCCCTACATCCAACTCCCTACAATCCTTTACATCAGCAACGTGCACATGTTTCAGTAAGGTGCAGTCGCAGATGTCGCGCCGTCGCTAACTTGTTTGTAATCAGCCTCTTCACGCTGGGCAGGCAAATGCTATCTAGACAGGTGGGCCTGACCTTCGGGGAAGAAGTTGAGCGCCAAGGGAAGCGACACCGAAAGAGAGGTTGACCTAAGCGAAACCTTAGGTTAGAAACACCGCCTCTCACGTGGTCGGCGATCGGGTACACCAAGATTGAGGGACAGACGTTGAAGTACTTTGCAAAAGCTCTACTCGCCGCAGTGACCGCCGC
>DATAMU010000147.1:0-3163 GCA_036266605.1 Candidatus Acidiferrum sp.
CCTCCCGCAATCCTTCTAAATCGACCGCAACTTCCTCCTCTGTGGCGGGTTATTCTGGCATCAGCCGGATTTCCACGCCCAACCCCGGCTCAAGTCCCATTCGCAGCGAACGCGCTGCAAACAACGTACCCGGTGGAGTGCCGCTCCATGAAGTTGCGTCAAAGCCGATCGGCGTTTTCTTCTGCCATCAACGCCTCTGCGAAATCGCTGCTCTCGATCGTTCTTTCGAGCGCCTGCGTCTTCTCGCTCGCGATAGACTTGCTTGTGCAGGCTGCAAGCGAAGCACATGCGACTGCCTTACCCACCAAAGACAAAAAGCCCAAACAGGACCCCGCGCTCAAGGGCCTCCCGATCACCGAACTTTCGCCCGACGAAGCCATCCTCCACGCGCTGAATCGCCTCGGCTACGGTCCACGCCCTGGAGACATCGAGCGCGTCCGCCAAATCGGCCTCGCGAAGTGGATCGATCAGCAGCTCAATCCCAATTCCATCGATGACAGAGCCGTCGAAGCTCGCCTCGATGCGTATCCCACATTAAGAATGTCGTCGAAGCAACTGCTCGCCGACTATCCGCAGCGGAAGCAAGTCGAAAAGAAAGCGGAGAAGCAGCAAGCGTCGCAAACGCGCGGCGATGCCGCGGCCGCAGTCGTAGCCCAGGACATGCGCGCGAATCAAACGAGCGCTGCGGATGCTTCGGCTACCGATGTACCGAATGCGCCGTCGCCGATGAAGCAATCCACTGCGCAGTCCGAAGCGAATCCGCCAACTCCCGGCGAAGGCGGTGGAGGCAAGCGCGGCTCCCTCACCGTTGATCCCAACGCCGTCCCCCGCGCCATCTCCGACGACAGCCGCAAGCCACAGCGCGTCGTCGAAGAACTCGCGATGGCCAAAGTCACGCGCGCCGTTTACAGCGATCGCCAGTTGCAGCAAATCATGGACGATTTTTGGTTCAACCATTTCAACGTCTTCGCCGGCAAAGGCGACGTGAAATGGCTCATGACTTCGTACGAGCGCGACGTGATTCAGCCCCACACGCTTGGCAAGTTCAGAGATTTGCTCAACGCAACCGCGCACAGCCCCGCGATGCTCTTCTACCTCGATAATTACTTGAGCGCTGATCCCAACGCTGCGGCGCGAGCGGCCGCTCAACGCGCTGCCCGTCAGCAAGCGCACCGCGGATGGTTCGGTGGTTCCGCTCCTGCGCGTCCGCAACCGAAACCGAAAAAAGGCGCGCGCGGCCTCAACGAAAACTACGGTCGCGAATTGATGGAGTTGCACACCCTCGGCGTTGACGGCGGCTACACGCAAAAAGATGTCACGGAAGTTGCGCGCTGCTTCACCGGCTGGTCGATCGAAAAGCCCAGAGAAGAAGCGACCTTCAAGTTCGATGAAAAGCTGCACGATCCCGATCCGAAGATCGTTCTCGGTAAGAAGATTCACGCCGGTGGGATGAAAGACGGCGAGCAAGTCATCGAGCTGCTCTCCAGAAATCCGAACACGGCGAAATTCATCTCCACCAAGCTCGCGCGCCGCTTCGTTTCCGACAATCCACCTCCTGCTCTTGTCGCGCGCATGGCGAAGGAATTTCAATCGAGTGACGGCGACATTCGCGCCGTCATGAAAACGATGATCTACTCGCCGGAATTTTGGTCGCGCGACGCGTACCGCGCGAAAGTGAAGACGCCATTCGAACTCGTCGTCTCCACGGCCCGCGCTCTTGGCACCGATGTCGATACGCCCATGCCGCTCGTGCAATGGACCGGACGCATCGGCGAGCCGCTTTATCAGTGCCAGCCGCCGACCGGCTATTCCGACAAAGCCGACGCGTGGGTCAACACTGGCGCGCTGCTCAATCGACTGAACTATTCGCTCGCACTCGCGAGCAACAAAGTCCGCGGCTCGCGCAGCGACACAGCATCGCTGCTTGGCGTCGATGGCACCGGCCCCGTTGGCAGCGATGCGAAAGTCGCGCTCGATCGCGCGGTACAAGTTTTCCTCGGCGGCCAAACGTCGCCGACCACCGTCGAAACGCTGCAAAAGCAAATCGAGAGCCCGCAAATTTTGCAAGCCAAGCTTGACGACCCCATCAAGCGCGTCGATCTCGGCGTAGTAGCAGGCTTGGTTTTAGGCGCACCCGAATTTCAGCGCCGCTAGTTTCCGCGCGACGCAAAATTTTTCGCGCGACCCTCGCCCCGCGCGGCAAGGTTATGTAGGGGCGCAGCACTGCTGCGCCCCAGCTTGGCAAGACGCGATGTGCAGTACCCAGCTTCGAATTTTATTTTGCTCGTAGGAGTCAGGCCATGTCAGACATTCACACCAACGCCCACACCGATGCCTGCTGCGAAGGCACCCGGCCCCTCAAATTCTCTCGCCGCTATTTCCTGCGCCAAGGCGGCATCGCCATGGTTGGCCTCAGCGCCATGCCCGCCTTCCTCCAACGCGCCGTCGCCGCCACTCCCGCCACGACTGGCAAAAAACAATTCGTCGTCCTCTTCCAACGCGGCGCCGCCGACGGCCTCAACATCGTCGTCCCATTTTCCGAGCCGAACTACTATCGCCTCCGCCCGACGATCGCGATTCCGCAGCCAAGCCGCGGTGGAGCCGACGCCGCGATCGATCTCGACGGCTACTTCGGCCTCCACCCGAGCCTCGCCTCACTCGAGCCGCTCTTTCACAAAAACCAACTCGCCATCGTCCACGCCGCCGGTTCGCCCGATCCCACGCGCTCTCACTTCGACGCGCAGGACTTCATGGAGTCCGGCACGCCCGGCGTCAAAGCCACGGAAGACGGCTGGCTCAATCGCGCCGTCACGTCCGTCCCCGAAGAAAACGCCTCGCCCTTCCGCGCGGTCGCGATGGGGCCAAATCTCCCGCGCATGCTGCAAGGCAGCGCCTCCGCCATCGCGCTCCCCGATCTCAAACAATTCAAAGTGATGGCGCAAAACCCTTCGACGAGCGCCGCGGTTCAAGGCGGTTTTGAAGCCATGTACGCGCAAACCGTCGATCACGCCCTGCGCGGCACCGGCACCGAAACATTCGAAGCGATCGATATGCTGCGCAAAGTCGATCCCGCGAAATACGCTCCCGAAAACGGCGCGCAATATCCGACAAGCCGCCTCGGCCAGAGCCTCCAGCAAATCGGCCAGCTCATCAAAGCCAACAT
>DATAMU010000148.1:0-4581 GCA_036266605.1 Candidatus Acidiferrum sp.
GGCCGCGGTTAATTCTCGATTTTACCGTCCCTTCGGGTACGGATAAAACTCGTTGTATCTCGACGTATTCCAGCTGCTGCAAGTCCCTCAAAATGACCGCCTCGCGCAATTCCGGCGAAAGTTTGGTCAGCGCGGTCTGTACCTGCGCGCTCAGCTCGTTGAGCAAAAGCTGCTGGTCGGGCCTGCGTCCCGCGGACTCCTTGTTCTCGACGACCGGCATGGCATCGTCGAGCGAGTCGGTCATCCGGTCGCGCTTGGTGCGCCGGTAGTGATCGATCAACAGATTGCGCGTGACGCTGGTGACCCAAGTTGCGAAACCTCCGTGCGCCGAGCGATAACTCGCCAAGGTTCGATAGACTCGCAGAAAAACTTCTTGCGAGAGATCCTCCGCCTCGCTGCCGTTGCCGGTGAACCGGTAACAAATATTGAAGATGCGGCGCGAGTGGCGACGTACAAGCTCCTCCCAGGCTGAACCGTCTCCCTGGAGGCATTGCTGGACCAGTTGGGCGTCCTGCTCCAACTCTCATCAGCCTCGAATCCTGGTACGTCTCGGCCTGCACACTATGGAACGCAAAGTGCCGCCCAAAAGTTCCGTTGGAAGCCGTTTGGTTCCAAAGGGTTGAAGGCACGTCAGTTGCGCGAGAGTGAGACGAGTGGGCAACACGGTTGGCGGCATCTTACCACTGGCCGAGCGAAAGGCAAGCGAATGGGAGGCCGAAACGCGTAAGGAATTCGCGACTTGACTCAAAACGACGAGAGTATATACAGTGTAGATACGGGTGGCCATGAAAGCACAAATCGCGAAGTGGGGAAACAGTCTCGCAGTGCGCATACCCAAAGCTGCGGCTGACGCGGCGAAACTCAAAGTCGGGGACGATCTTGATTTGGACGTTGAGCGTTCCGGCTCACTCACCCTGAAAAAGAAGAAGCGAAGACCGACTCTAAAGGAATTAATGCGCGGTATGACGAAAGAAAATCGCCATCCGGAAACGGATTGGGGCGCACGCGTTGGGAATGAGGAGTGGTAGACAGAGAGTACATCCCGGACGCAGGCGATATCGTTTGGGTGAATTTCGATCCGCAGGTGGGACACGAGCAGGCAGGCCGACGACCTGCCGTGGTTCTCTCTCCAAAGATCTACAACGACATTAGCAGCCTTGCAGTGATGTGCCCGATCACAAGCCGTCCCAAGAAGTATCGATTTGAAGTCGAGGTCGCTCAGAGTGGCCCGATACGGGGCGTTGTTCTGGCGGACCATGTGAGAAGCTTGGACTGGAGACGTCGAAACATCCAATTTGCAAGCCGAGCATCTGCCTTAATGCTTCAAGATGTCCGCGTGGCTATTGCAGTTCTACTCGATATCCCTGAATAGCTGTGTGTCCTCCGGACGCCTCAGGCTTCCTTCTTTTCGGCCATTTCGAGGAGTTTGGTGACGCTGTTCCAGTTGCGGGCGGTGCCTTGGACTTTGAGCGTTTTGGGGATCAGGGACCAGTTGAGCTTGGAGCGGCCGGCGCCGTTGGGGAAGTAGACGTAGGCTTCGCGGCCTTCGATGAAGAGTTCTTCGGGGTCGGTTTTGATGGCGCGGGCTTGTTTGCGGGCGGCTTCGCCGGGATCGGCGGAGAAAAACGTGACGAGCAGTTTGCCGGGATGGATGTCTTTGCGTTTGCCGAAGGGATTTCCAGCGACGACTTCGCGGAGATCTTTTGCACTGCGGAGAATCACGTCGCTGTGGAAGCCAAATTTTTTGTGAATGGCGGATTCGAGGCTTTTGCGGAGCTTATCGAGATCACGCTCATCGGTTGAGAAGACGATGTTGCCGCTCTGCACATAGGTTTGCGGATCGCAGAGTTTTAGCGATGTGCAAAGCTTTTTGAGGTCGTCCATTTTGACGCGGTTGTGGCCGCCAACATTGACGCCGCGCAGCATGCAGATGACGACGGGCATGATGGCGATGATACAGTTTCTACCTAATTTGTGGTGCGACGTTATTCATAACGCAATGCGCGCATGGGGTCGAGGCGGCTCGCGCGGATTGCGGGGATGTAGCCGGCGGCGAACGCGACGACGGCCAACCCGACGGTTGCGAGGATGAGCGTCATCGGATCGTGGCCGGTCAAACCGTAGAGTTGGCTGCGCACGACGCTGGTCAGCGCGAGCGCTGCGGGGACGCCGACAGCGATGCCGATCCCGACCAAAATCAAAACATCGCGCATCACCATCCACACAACATCGCCCTGCGCCGCACCGAGCGCCATCCGAATGCCGATTTCGCGCGTGCGCTGCACGACGTTGTAGGCCATCAATCCATACAGACCGACGGCCGCGAGAATCGTGGCAAGCAAGCCGAACACGGTCGAAAGGCTGGCGATCATGCGCTCGGCCGAGAGCGAATTCTGGATTTGCTCGTCGGTCGTGCGCATGTCGAAGATCGGCATGTTGGCATCGAGATCGCGCACTTTTTCGCGGATCAAGTTCATCATCGCTTTCGGATCCGCCGTGGTGCGGACATAGACGGTCATTCCGCCAATACCTCTTGAAGCGAGATAGGGAATGTACGCCTGGGGAGGAATTTCGTCGCGCAGGCTGGTGTACTTAATGTCTTTCACCACGCCGATGATTTCCATGTCGGTTTTCGTTCCGGGGTCGGAGCCGAAACCCAGGTGACGCCCGATAGGATCGCGTCCCGCGAAGAATTTGCGCGCGAACGTTTCGTTGATCATTACTGTAGCTGGA
Source organism: Candidatus Acidiferrum sp. (assembly GCA_036266605.1). Taxonomy (GTDB): domain Bacteria; phylum Acidobacteriota; class Terriglobia; order Acidiferrales; family UBA7541; genus Acidiferrum. The sequence continues at coordinate 2,734 of DATAMU010000148.1, forward strand.
ACGAAGTCCTCCGCGTCCTGACCGTGTTTCACTTCGCGGCTGTCGGCGTCGGTAAAGTCGCGACCGGAGACGATGGGGACGCCGAGCGCGGCAAAATAATTGGGGCTGATCGAATTCATGTAAGGCTCGGCGCGGTCGTCGGGTTTGTCGGGATTGTAGCCCTCGACGGTCATGCTGCTGTCCCACTCGTCGTTTTCGAGGATGCGCATGCTCGCGAGACCGACACCTTCAACGCCGGGCAGAGACTTGAGGCTTTCCGTGAGCTGGCGATAGGCGAGTTTTCCGCGTTCGGGCGTGTAGCCGTTCAGACTCGGATCGATTTCGAAACCAATGAGGCGGGTGGCATTGAAGCCGGGGCCGAGTTGGCTGAGATTGTCCAGACTACGCAGGAAAAGGCCAGCACCGATCAGCAGCAACAGCGACAGCGCAACCTGTACCACGACCAGCGATTTGCGCAGGCCTTTGTTGCCACTGCCGACGACGGCGCTCGCTTCATCTTTCAGCACGGTGCCGACGTTGGGCTTGGTTGTTTGCAGCGCAGGTACGAGACCAAAGGCGAGTGCGGTGAGCGCAGATACACCGAACGTGAAAAGGAGCACCCGGAGATCGGGCGAAGTCGTGATGTTGAGTCGCGCGGAGTCGGCTGGCAGGTAGACCGACATCAACGCCTTGTCCGCCCAGAATGCGAGCATAAGTCCGAGCACTCCGCCGGCCATCGCGAGCACGAGCATTTCGATGAGCAATTGCGAAATGATGCGGCCGCGGCTTGCGCCGATCGCGAGGCGGATGGCCATTTCTTTCTGCCGCCGCGTCGCGCGCGCCAAAAGCAAATTCGCGATGTTCGCGCACGCGATGAGCAGAACCATGCCGGTCGTCGCCATCAATACCCAGAGTGGAGTGGAAAGTCCGCGCTGCACATTCTGCCGGCCTTGCGACCCTGGGATGACATCCATCCAGCATTTCAAGAATTGTTCGCGGTCGTAGGGCGAGGCGTTGCGGAAAGCCTCCTCTTTCACTTCCATTTCGAGCATCGAGTGCATGTACGGCTGCAGTGAAGCTTTCGCCGTCTCGGCGCTGACTCCCGGCTTCAGCCGCCCAAACACGTTCACCCAGCGATTGCGCCGGTTCGTGAGCATGTCTTTGTTTCCCGGCATCAACTCAAGCTGCATCATCATGGGGACAAAAATGGAAGGAGGATCGCCGAGCTCCACGCCGTCGAATCCGGCCTGCGAGACGCCTACGACCGTCATTTTGTTGTTGTTGACGAGGATGTTGCTGCCAATCACGTCGGGCTTGGCGCCAAATTTGTCGCGCCAATAGTTGTAGCTGAGGATCACAAGCGGGTGACCGTCTTTTGTCTTGTCGTCATCGGGTGTGAACGGGCGGCCGATCGCAGTGGTGACGCCAAGAACGTCGAAGTAGCTGCCCGAAACCAGTTCGGCTTTCACACGCTCGGAGGCGCTTCCGATGGTCACACTGGCATAGATCGGGAAGCGCGCCATCATGCCGGAGAAAACTTCGTTGTGCTCCTTGAAATCTTTGTACATCGGGTAGGAGATCGCGTTGGATCCCCAGTTGCTGCCGTAATGCTTGCCGCGCATGGTGAGCATCACGAGGCTGTGCGGGTCTTTCACGGGCAGCAATCGCAGCAGCACCTGGTTCAGCAGCGTGAAGATCGCCGTGTTTGCGCCGATGCCGAGGGCCAGCGTCAGCACTGCGACGAGCGTGAATCCGGGAGTGCGCCGCAGCGTGCGCAGAGCGAAGTTGAGATCACGAAGGAACGTTCGCCACAGGCTCACCAGATTCATGACTTAAGACCCCCGTCGGAAATTTGGCGGCGACCCCGGG
>DATAMU010000149.1:0-5100 GCA_036266605.1 Candidatus Acidiferrum sp.
TTCCCACTTCGCTGTGCCAAAGACGGGCCCCGCAAAAGTGACTCGCGATGCAACGTTGAGCCGCGTCGCCATCCGCGACAAACCGCTCTTTAGGTCCTCGTCATCCGGGCCGGCGAACACGAGACGTATATTCTTAGCTTGCACAGTCTCGCTGGCGAGCTTCGCGAAAGCCTCCAGAAGCAAATCCGGACTCTTCTTCGCCGAAAGCCGCCCCAAAAACAAGATCACCTTCGACTCGGCGGGAATTCCATGCTTTGCGCGGAACGCTCCGCGCGACGGCAATTCCGCCGGAGCCTCCACGCCGTTCCGCCGCAAGAAAATCTTCTCACGCGCAATGCCTCCCGACGCTAGCTCTCCCGCTTCCTGTTCCGAAGTCGCGATCAAAAATCGCGCGCCATCGAGCATTTTCTTTCCGAAAAGCGCTTGATAAACCCGCTTCTTCCAAAAACTGCGAACGATCGGGAGAAACATCCCGATCGGCTCGATCACATAAGGAATATTCAGAGCGCGGCATTGCGCCGCAATCGCGGGCCCCAGCAAGTCGTACAATCCAAAAATATGCACCACATCAAAATTCTGCAATCGTGCCCGCGCAAATCGGTTTACCGCCGGATTCCAGCTCAACGCTCGATAGCGCAGCCAGGTGGGCAAATATATGGCTTGCACACCATCTTCATCCTGTCGCCAACCAAAAGGCGATCGCGTAGTCCCCGCAGGCGCCACGCCGCCTGAAAAGCGCGCCTCAAGCTCCCAATCCGCCGTCAGCACCGTCACTTGATGCCCGCGCCGCGCCAATTCGCGTGACAGCGCTCGAACTTTTACCGGAGGCCCGCCAAACTCGTAAAACGGAGCATAGCTCTGCGTCACATTCAGGATTCGCATAGCTCGCGCAGAATCTTCTTCAGCGATTTTGCAAAGACGCCAAATTTAAACTCGCGGTTCACGCGTTCGCGTCCTCGCGCTCCCATCTCGCGCCCCAATGCCGGATCGGAAAGCAGGGTCTCGATGGAAGTCGCAAGCTGCGGCACATCGCCGTGCTGCACGAGATACCCCGTTTTCCCGTCGTCGATAACTTCGGGCGTTCCGCCATGCGCTCCGCCAATCACCGGCTTGCCTCGCGCCATCGCCTCCAGATATACAAGCCCAAATCCTTCGCCGCGGCTCGGCAACGCGAAAATCTCGCACGCTGAATAACACGCCGCCAGCTCCGCGGACGTTAGCCCTGTATAAAAATGTACGTGCCCATGCACGCCGGAACTCTTCGCCATCTGCTCGAGCCAATCGCGATCATCGCCGTCGCCAACGGCGACCAACTGCAAGTCCGGCCAGTCCTGGAGCAGTCGGGGAAGAGCAGTGATCAGCGTATCCATCCCTTTATATCGTTCGTTCGCTTGCCAGCGCCCGACCGTCAAGATCACGCGACCGGCCGGATAATTCAGCGGCAATGACGACTGCGCCGTCGCAACTGCTAAATTTTCGAAATCAGGATCAAGCGCCCACGGCAAAACGCGAATCCGGTCGCGTGGAATCTGCTGCTGGGTGGCAACGTGATCTGCTGTGTCTTGGGTGGGAGTGAGAATCGTCGTCGCGCGCCGCAAAGCGCGCCGCCGCAACGGCGAAAGCGGATCCCACACTTCGATTCCGTGCGCTACGACGATCGACTTCATTCGCGGTGCAGCGATCCGCATTCCTTGCGCGACCGGCGCCAGAAACGGATGCCCCGCGACGACCAGCTTCGCGTGGCGTCGCGCGGAGCGCAGTGCCGTGGCCGCGAATCGCCCCTTCGCGCGTTCGCTGCCGGTGAAGACGAATTCGCGATCGCCCACCGACATGCGATGCAACTCGGGCGAATCGTTCAGGCTCAGCAGCCGGCACTCCATCTTGCGGCTCTCGGCGAATTCGCTGATCACCGCCGCCAAATGCCGTCCTGCTCTCTGGATCCCGCCGGCTGAGTCGAGTTCGGGAAAGAGGCCAATAATCACGCGCCGAGTCTGCCAACAGCAGCGACGGAAGGCAAGACGCGAATTCAATTGAGGCGGATAGGTCGGTGAGCGAAGGAGCTAGCGCGCAAAGTGCGAAGCGTCGATGATGCCAAGCAAATCGCTCATGCGATCCAGATAAATGTCCGCCGGATGTTGCGCTCGATCGTGAACTCCAAATCCGAAATTCACCGCGGTCGCGATCATGTCGGCATTTCGCGCCGTCTGAATATCCACTTCGGAATCTCCAATCATCATCGCGTCGCGTGCCTTGACTTGAAACTGAACGAGTATTGTCTTCGCTCCCAGCGGATCGGGTTTCTTCGTTTCGAAACTGTTCCCGCCATAGATCGCCTGAAAATATTTTGCCGCGCCTAACGCTTCCAGAATCCCCACGCTCATCTTTACGGGCTTATTCGTAAGGACCGCCATCGCCATATTTTGGTCGCTCAATTTCGCCAGTGTTTCGGCCGCCTCGGGATACAGACGCGTGTTATCGAGCTTGTGTTCTTCGTAGTAGTCCAGAAAATAGCTCAGCCCGCGCGCTAGTTCGTCTTCCTTTGCCACGCCTCCCAGCGCGCGAGACACCAGCCTCGGCGCGCCGTGGCCGATGTAGCTCGAAATGACTTCATCGCTCAATTTCTCGCGACCCATTTCGGCGAGCATCGCGTTCACGGAGAGAATCAAATCCAACTTCGAATCAATCAATGTCCCGTCGAGATCGAATACGAGCGCGCGCACTGCGTACTTTTCCGGAGTGGTCATGAACTACTTATTCTAATACGCCACTGCGCCACGTCGATTTGCCGAATTTCGCGCGCTAGATTCAGGCTAAACGGGTTTGAAGGGATGGATTTCCGTGTTTGCCTGCTCTTGTAAATTCCCGTATCGTATGAGATTCGCTTTCGGCATAAATGCGCGGCGTGCGGCTGCGCTACCCGAACTACCGGAGATCATCGTGAAAAAGAAGATTCGCGCCATCCAATTCGGCGTCGGTCCCATCGGGGCCTCCACCGCGCGCCTCATGCGCGAAAAGCAGGCCATCGAAATTTGCGGTGCCATCGATAGCGACCCGGCAAAAGCCGGCCGCGACCTCGGCGAAGTCATTGGCGCGAACGACGCCCCGTGGGGCGTGAAAATTTCCGCCGATGCGAGGGAAGTTCTCGAACAAAACGCCGATGTCGTGATTCATACGACGTCTTCGTCACTGCCAAAAGTGATGGATCAACTTCTTGCTTGCCTCGAAGCGGAATCTTCCGTCGTTTCGACCTGCGAAGAGCTTTCGTATCCTTATCGCACGTATCCGGAACTTTCGGCTCAGCTCGATGCGGCAGCAAAAGCTGCGGGTGTTGCGCTCGTCGGCACCGGCGTCAATCCCGGCTTTGTGATGGACAAGCTCGTCGTCACGCTCGCCGCTGTTTCGCAGCGCATCGAACACGCAAAGGCTTTGCGCATCGTGGACGCTTCCAAACGCCGTCTGCCGCTCCAGAAGAAAATCGGCGCGGGCATGACCGTCGAGGAATTTCGCGCGAAAGTCGCTGAAGGCGTGATCAAGCACGTCGGCTTGCCGGAATCCGTCGCAATGATCGCTGACAGTTTGAATCTGCTCGTTGACGAAATCACCGAAACGATCGAGCCCAAAGTCGCCACCGAACGCGTGCAAACCGAATACATCACCGTAGAGGCTGGCCAGGCTGCCGGTGTACATCAGATTGCACGGGGTCTTAGCAACGGCAAAGAACTTGTTTATCTCGAATTGCAGATGTACGTCGGCGCAAAAGATCCCGCCGACACCGTTTATCTGAAGGGCCATCCGGACATCAGCTTGGTGATCCCCGGCGGTTCGCACGGAGATATCGCGACAGCTTCCGTAGTCGTGAATTCGATCCCGGTGATTCTCGACGCCCCAGCAGGCCTCCGCACCGCGCGCGATCTGCCGATCGGCTTTTTCTCACCCGATGCGCTGCCATAGTACAAAGACAAATCTGTTTAAATAACGAAGGGCGCGTCACAGTGACGCGCCCTTCGCATTCCGGTCGAAGTCGATTTTCGCGGAGTGCTCTACGCCGACGCCGACTTCGCGATCCCTTTCTCCAGCGTCTGCCACTCCATATCGCTCAGCTTAATTTCCGCTGCTGCAACGTTCTCTTCTAGATGCTTCACTGAAGAAGTCCCCGGAATCGGCAGCATCACCGGCGAATGATGCAGCAGCCACGCCACGGCCAGCTGTGCCGTCGAAGCGTTATGCGATTTCGCGGCTTGATCGAGCGCAGTGCCTGGCTTGTTCAGCTTTCCCGCTTCCATCGGAAACCACGGGATGAATCCCAGGTTGTTCTTCTCGCAATATTGCAACACTTCTTCATGCGTCCGATCGGCGATGTTGTATTTGTTCTGCACGCTGACGATCTTCGCCGTCTTCGCCGCCCGCTCGATATCCTTCACCGAAACTTCCGACAATCCGATGTGCCGGATCTTTCCTTCCTTCTGCATCTTTTTCAGCTCGCCGATCTGATCTTCGACGGGCACCGCCGGATCGATGCGGTGCAGTTGCCACAAATCGATTGTGTTCAGCTTCAATCGCCGCAAACTCATCTCCACGCATTGCCGCAAATATTCCGGCCGCCCGACAACCGTCCACTTGTTCGGCCCTTGCCGTGTGAATCCGCCCTTCGTCGCAACGATCATTCCCGTCGGATACGGATGCAGCGCTTCCGCGATCAGATTCTCGCTGACCTCCGGCCCGTACGCATCCGCCGTATCGATCAAATTCACGCCAAGGTCCGGCAGCCGCTTCAAAACGCGCTTCGCCTCCTCGCGATCCTTCGGCTCGCCCCAGACGCCGTCGCCGGTGATCCGCATCGCGCCGAATCCCAGCCGATGCACCGTGAGATCTCCTCCGATGGAGAAGTTGCCGCTAGCTTTCGCGTTAGGTGTTGTGTTTGCTGTGCTCATACCCCGTTGGATTCGCGTCCGACGCCGGAAGTTACCGCGCTTATGGTCGCGCATCGGCTTTCACATTTTGACAGCGGCAGTTGGGTGCCGCACCCTTCTGGTGTTGGAAGGGTGCGGGTTTAGAGTTCCCGGCAAGCGGAGCTGAAAATGTAAGGCGAGAATTCGGCCC
>DATAMU010000150.1:0-4012 GCA_036266605.1 Candidatus Acidiferrum sp.
TGCACTATTCACGACATTCAGGAACACGACGGCCGCGCTTTCATCGTCATGGAATTCATGGAGGGCGCCACACTCAAACACGTCATCACTGGCGCGCCTCTCGAAATCGATCGTCTTCTCGAACTCGGCATCGATGTCTCCGACGCTCTCGATGCCGCGCACTCCAAAGGCATCATCCATCGCGACATTAAGCCCGCCAATATTTTCGTAACGTCCCGCGGCCACGCTAAAATTCTCGACTTCGGTCTCGCCAAGCTCACGCTCGCCAACACAGCACCCTCCGGCGACACCGCCTCCGGCGGCGGCCTCACCGAAGATCACCTAACCGGCGCCGGCAGCACCGTCGGCACCGTCGCTTACATGTCGCCCGAGCAAGCTCTGGGCAAAACTCTCGACTCCCGCACCGATCTCTTCTCTTTCGGTGCCGTGCTTTACGAAATGTCCACCGGCGTTCTTCCCTTCAAAGGCGATACTTCCGCCGCCATTTTCGACGGCATCCTCCATCGAGATCCACCCGCCCCTATTCGCTTCAACGACCAGGTCCCAGCCGAGCTCGAGCGCATCATCGGCAAAGCCCTCGAAAAAGACCGCGACCTCCGCTACCAACACGCCTCCGACATCCGCGCCGACCTCAAGCGCCTCCGTCGCGAGACCTCCGGCCGTACCATGGTCCGATCCGCCGTCGCGGACGACGAAGTGCCTGCCTCTTCTTCCAGTATTTCCACCCGCAAGAGCTCGAGCGGTCGCCAAAAGCCAGCCTCTCCGGAACCTCCTTTTGTCCAAAGCTCTCGGTCGTCGCGCAAATTCGTCGTTGGCGCTTCGGCTGCCCTTCTCATCGCGATCGCCGCAGGGTTTTTCTACCTGCGCTCCAGCCGCGCAACCAAGCTCACCGACAAAGACCCTATCGTCATCGCTGATTTCACGAACACCACCAGCGATTCTGTTTTCGACGACGCGCTCAAACGCGCTCTCACCATTCAGATGGATCAGTCGCCTTTTCTAAACGTCCTTTCCGACGATCGCGTCGCCGGTACCCTCAAAATGATGAACCGTGCCGGAAACGAACGCTTGTCGCAAACAATCGCCCGTGAAGTCTGCCTCCGCTCCAACAGCAAGGCTTACATCAGCGGTTCCGTCGCCAATGTCGGTTCTCACTACCTGATCGGTTTGAGCGCCATTAATTGCCAGAGCGGGGACGTCCTGGCCAATGCTTCCGCGGAAGCCGAAAATCGCGATGCGGTTCTCAAAGCTCTCGATCAGGCCGCAGGCTCGATGCGCGAAAAACTCGGCGAGTCCATCAGCTCCATTCGGAAGTTCAACAAGCCGCTCATGGAAGCAACCACGTCCTCGCTTGAAGCTCTGGAAGCCTACTCACAAGGCCGTCGCGTCAGCTATGCCGCCGACACCGACGCGTCGCTTCCTTATTTCGTTCGAGCTGTCCAACTCGATCCCAATTTCGCTCGGGCTTACAACGCTCTCAGCACCTACTACATTGGCCACAACGAAGCCAGCCTGGGAATTACCTATGCGAAGAAAGCCTTCGATCTGCGCAGCCAAGTCACCGATCACGAGCGCTACGGACTGGAATCTTCGTACTACTTGTCCGCCACCGGCCAACTCGGAAAAGCGGAAGACACCCTGAAACAATGGGCGCAAGCTTATCCAAACGACGACACTCCCTGGAGCAACCTCGGCTACGTCTACTCCAATTTTGGGCGTTTTCAAGACTCTCTGGCCGCCGCGAAAGCAAGTCTCGCAATCGTGCCCGACAATGTGGTGACCTCCGGCAACCTCATCGGTTGTTACCTCGCCTTAGGTCGTGTGGATGAAGCCAAAGCGAGTTATGACGAAACCATGCGTCGAGGTCTTGACGGGGCGTATTTGCGTCTTCAGCGATATGCCATCGCATTCATGCAGCAGGACAACGCTGCCATGGCGGATGTCCTTAAATGGGCTGCTGGTAAACCTGGCATCGAAGACACCTTCATCTCACAACAAGCCGACACCGAAACCTTCCACGGTCGGCTCCCGGCAGCCCGTGTTTTGTCGATTCGCGCAGCCGACTCCGCCAAGCGCGCCGGGAATCCCGAGACCGCAGCCTTCTGGACTGTTAGCCAAGCCATCCGCGATGTCGAACTCGGCGACACCCGTGCCGCGAGAACCGCGGTCGCCACAGCAATCTCCATTTCTCCCGGCCGCGACGTGCAACTTCTGGCCGCGCTCGTCTATGCCCGCGTGGGCGATACTCCGGCGGCCCAAAAACTCATCGACCGTATGAACCACGACTTCCCGGAAGACACGATGATTCAGTCTTACTGGCTGCCATCCATCAATGCTGCTTTGGCGCTCTTTCGGGGAAACGCAACGAAAGCCGTGGAGATCCTTGAACCGGCTCTCCCGTATGATCTCGGTGCACCGCAACAATTTCAGCTCAGTTCCGGCTATCCCGCGTTTCTCCGTGGACAAGCATATCTAGCTGCTGGTAACGCGACGCAGGCGATTCCTCAGTTTCAGAAACTCATCAATAGTCCAGGCGCGGTCCTGAATTTTGTGACATTTCCACTTTCTCAACTGGGCCTCGCGCGCGCCTACGCGGCTTCAGGCGACCCAATAAAGGCTCGCGCCGCCTATGGTGCTTTCTTCACTCTCTGGAAGGACGCCGATCCCAGCAATCCCTTTCTCCAGCAAGCCAAATCCGAATACGCCAAGCTCCAGTGAGTCCCTAGCAAGCATGTGTACGGGCGCAGCACTGCCTAGTCCTGAGCTTCGAAGGGTTCGCCCCATTTCAGCGATACCTCAACCCTCAACTCCCGCTTTCATCATTTGACGCACCCGCCCGCCCCTCATAGAATCTCCCGCACATGCCCGAGTCTTCACCTCTGGTTGGCCAAACCATCTCCCACTACCGCATCGTCGAAAAACTCGGCGGCGGCGGAATGGGTGTCGTCTACAAAGCCGAAGACACTCGCCTCGGCCGTTTCGTCGCTCTCAAATTTCTTCCCGATGATCTCGCGCACAATCCTCAAGCTCTCGATCGTTTCAAACGCGAAGCTCGCGCCGCTTCTGCTCTCAATCACCCAAACATTTGCACCATCTACGACATCGGCGAAGACAGCGGCCGCGCCTTCATCGCCATGGAATTTCTCGACGGCGCCACGCTCAAGCACGTCATCACCGGCCGCCCTCTCGAACTCGAGCGCCTCCTTGAAATCAGCATCGAAATTGCCGACGCGCTCGACGCTGCGCACCGCGCCGGCGTCGTTCACCGCGACATAAAACCCGCCAACATCTTCGTCACCAAACGCGGCAGCGCAAAAATTCTCGACTTCGGCCTCGCCAAAATCGCCGACTCTCTGGCCAACAGCGGTGAAACCGCCGCCGATCCCGGCGCCACGCAAGGCCCTCGCGAAGAACATCTCACCAGCCCCGGCACCACGCTCGGCACCGTCGCCTACATGTCCCCCGAGCAAGTTCGCGGCAAAGAAGTCGACGCGCGCAGCGACCTCTTCTCGTTCGGCGTCGTCCTCTACGAAATGTCCACCGGCTCGCTTCCCTTCCGCGGCGACACGAGCGCCCTGATCTTCGAATCGATCATGCATCGGGCGCCCGTCCCGCCGGTCCGCCTCAATCCCGATCTCCCGGCCAAACTCGAAGACATCATCAACCGCGCCCTTGAAAAAGATCGCGACCTCCGCTACCAGAGCGCCGCCGAAATGCGCTCCGAACTCAAGCGCCTCAAGCGCGACACCGACTCCGGCCGTTCCGCCGTCCTCCCCGCGCTCGACGACAGCGCACCATCGTCACCAAGCTCGCCCGGAAAACCCTCCAGCGGCCGCCACTCCGCATCCGCTCCGGCATCAACATCTGCATCAACGGCCTTCGCACCGCCCACTTCGAACCCATCCGTCGCCTCCGCCCCTCCGCAGCAAAGCGGAGTCGCGCTACCAAAGTCGTCAAACACCTCGCGCCTCCTCCCTCTCGTCGCCGCAATCGTGGTTGTCGCAGCTGGCGC
>DATAMU010000151.1:0-1522 GCA_036266605.1 Candidatus Acidiferrum sp.
CGACACATTCGCGTGTTGGCAGTCGTCATCATTGGTGCGTGCACGCGACATGCCACCAAATTTGTGCACGCATTGTCGTGAGTGCAAAAAGTACGATGAAATAAGGATTTTTGTAACGGCGGTAACCGGCTCTCCACGAAAGTTCGAAAAACAATTTGCGCATATTGATCGCTACGTTTTGCGCGGACGATGCTCGAAGCGTGCACGTCGACATAACGATTATTTTTGCACAGATGACCGCTCGCGAGCGTCACGGACCGCCTGAATCGATCAAAATTGAGCGAATCAGCGTGAGGTGATTCGCAGCGATTCGGCTAGCCGGCCCCTCAGTTCCTCGTTGGCAGGCAGACTACGCGGAACCATCGTCGCAGAAATTCCACTCGCGTCGCACCAAGACGGTTCACAATCCGAGTTTGCGTTTCAAAATGTCGTTGACCGCCTGCGGACTCGCTTTGCCGCCGGAGGATTTCATCACCTGACCGACAAACCAACCGATTGCTTTCGGATTAGACTTTGCGTCGGCAACTTTATCCGGATTCTTAGCGACGATATCGTCGACGACTTTCTCAATCGCGGCAATGTCCGTTACCTGCTTCATGCCGCGTTGCTCGACGATCGCACGCGGATCGCCACCCTCCATCCAGACGATCTCGAACAGATCCTTGGCAATCTTGCCGGATATGGTGCCATCCCGGATCAGGTCGAGCATCGCGCCGAGGTGGCCGGCCGATACCGGAGACGAGGCAATGGTCTTGCCTTCCCTGTTGAGCCGGCCGAACAGCTCATTGATTACCCAATTCGCAGCCGCCTTGCCGTCGCGGCCTTTGGCAACCGCTTCGAAGAACTCCGCCGTCTCACGTTCGGCGACGAGCACACCGGCGTCGTAGTCTGACAACGAAAAGTCACGCATGAAGCGCAACTTCTTTTCGTCGGGCAGTTCCGGGAGCTTCGCCGCCAGCGCCTCGACATAAGGCTGGTCGAACGCAAGCGGCAGAAGGTCGGGGTCCGGAAAATACCGGTAGTCGTGCGCTTCTTCCTTGGTGCGCATTGGTCGAGTTTCTTTTCTGTTTGGGTCGAAAAGACGCGTTTCCTGGTCGATCGACCCCCCCTCCTCCAAAACCTCGATCTGACGCCGCGCTTCATAATGAATCGCCTCGCCGATGAAGCTTATTGAATTCATGTTTTTGATCTCGCATCGCGTGCCAAGCGACTCACCGGGCCGGCGCACCGACACGTTCACGTCAGCGCGCAGATTTCCCTTTTCCATGTCGCCGTCGCAGGTGCCGAGATAGCGCAGGATCGAGCGCAATTTCGTTATGAAAGCCTTCGCTTCGTCGGCTGAGCGTAAATCCGGCTTTGAGACTATCTCCATCAGGGCAACGCCGGAGCGATTGAGATCCACATACGAATAATCCGGATGCCGATCGTGAAGGCTTTTGCCGGCATCCTGCTCGAGGTGAACGCGTTCGATTCCCACGACGACGCTGCTGCCGTCTTCGAGCTCGACGGCGACCGCGCCTTC
>DATAMU010000152.1:0-6572 GCA_036266605.1 Candidatus Acidiferrum sp.
CCGTAACTCTTCGGCTTTCATGGCGCGGTTCTAGCCGCGCATCCGCCATCCCCAACCCCCCAAAAAATCCACAATCTTTCCGATACCCGCGTCCCCCGCCGCGTGATACTTTCTCCCGCGCTGTGACGACCGCGGCCGCCATCGATCTCAGCACGTCCGTAGGCTCACTACGCCTGCGCAATCCCATCATTGCGGCCAGCGGCACCTTCGGCTACGGCGCCGAATTCGCCCACCTCGTCAATCTCAACGCTCTCGGCGCCTTCGTCGTCAAAGGCCTCTCCCGCGAACCGATCGAAGGAGCGCCCGCTCCCCGCGTCGTCGAAACCGCGTCCGGCATGCTCAACGCCATTGGGCTTCAGAACGTCGGCGTCCGAGCCTTCGTCGCGGAAAAACTGCCCGTACTACGAAAATACGATACGCCGATCGTCGCCAACGTCTTCGGCTACGCCATCGAAGACTACGTCGAGGTCATCCGCATCCTCGAAGACGCCGAAGGCCTCGCCGCCTACGAGCTCAATATCTCCTGCCCCAACGTCAAGAAAGGTGGCATGCAGTTCGGCTGCGACCCTTCCATGGTCTCCGAGGTAGTCGCCGCCGCTCGCCGGGCTGCCGCCAAGCGCCCCCTCTGGGTCAAACTTACCCCTCTCGTTACAGACATTGGACTTATCGCTCGTTCTGCCGCCGAGGCCGGTGCCGACGCTCTCACCGTTGCTAATACTTTTCCCGCCATGGCCATCGACTACCGGACCGGGAAGTCCCGCCTGGGCAACCCGACCGGAGGCCTTTCCGGCCCTGCCATTAAACCCATAACCCTCAAGCTGGTATGGGAGGTCCACAAGGCTGTCAAAATTCCTGTAGTAGGCCTCGGAGGGGTCGAAAGGGTGGACGACGTGCTTGATTACCTATCCGTGGGAGCGTCAGCCGTCCAGGTGGGTACCGCCAGCTTCTCGGACCCAACCGTCACTCAGCGACTCGTCAACGGCCTCGAAGACGCCATTTCGCAAGCTAAAGCGTTTACTATCAAAGAGATAATGACTAATTTTAGTGCGAAAATCGGTTGACAAACCGAGGTTGCCGTGCTACACTTTTTTGGATGTTTGTAGCATAAAGAACACACTATGAGACGACCACTCTTTGTTATCTGGGCTGCTCTCCGATGGGTTCCCCTTATGTTCCTCATCGCACCCGCGATGGAAGCTCCCCTCGTGGCTCATCGCAGCGATCCCCCCAAGCCGATCAAGACCTGGGTGGGCAACGCCAGCTGGTATGGGCCGGAGTTCGACGGTAAAAAAACCGCCGACGGCGAACGCTTCGACTCCGAGTCGCTAACCGCCGCGCACCCCATTCTTCCGTTCGGGTCCGTTGTGCGCATCGTCAACCCGCGCAGTGGCAAGTTTGAAATCGTCCGCATCAACGATCGCGGTCCCTATCAGGAAGGCCGCGAAATTGATGTATCCTACCGCGTAGCCCGGCAGATTGGCTTGATTCACTCGGGCGTCACCCAGGTTCGGCTCGAGCTATTGCAGCTCCCCCAAAAGCGTTAATTCAGGAAGGGGCGGCTGCCGCAAGACCTCGAGCGGAGGTCGTCCCAACCACCTTGAACTTCGACGCACATCCACGCAGCAGCCTGATCGTAGCCCTCGATTTCGATTCGCTCAAAAGCGCTTTAAAATTTGCCCAGCAAGTCGCCGATCTCGTCGGCATGTTCAAAATCGGCAGCCAGCTTTTCACGGCCGCAGGCCCCGCCGCCGTCAAAGAGATCTCCGCGCTCGGCCCCGGCATTTTCCTCGACCTGAAATTTCACGACATTCCGAACACCGTCGCTGGCGCCGTTTTGGCGAGCGCCGCGATGACCGGCGTGCAACTCGTCAACGTCCACGCCCTCGGCGGCACCGCCATGCTTCACGCCGCGGCACAAGCCATTAGCGCCGGCGTCCCCATGGGCGCCGATCGCCCGCGTCTTATCGCCGTCACCGTGCTCACCAGCATGGACGCAAAAGCAATTCGTGAAGTAGGAATCGGCGGCCCGCCCAAAACCCGTGTGGTGAAATTAGCCAAGCTCACCAAAGCCGCTGGAGTCGATGGCGTAGTCGCCAGCGTTCAGGAAGCCCGCGCCATCCGCAAAGCCTGCGGCCGCGACTTCCTCATCGTCACCCCCGGCGTCCGCCCCGCCACAAAGTCCGACGCCAGCGCCACCGGCGCGTCCAAACTCAAGCCCGCCGCGCGCACCGACGACCAAGCCCGCACAGCCACACCCACCGAAGCCATCAAAGCCGGCGCTGACTTTATCGTCGTCGGCCGCCCCATCACCGCCGCCCCCGACCCACGCGCCGCCGCCCAATCCATCGTCGACGAAATCTCCTCCGCAAAATAACTCCACCGGCGCGTCTTCAAATGCGTCTTGGCGGCGTCGGCATCCTGCCGACATTCTTTTCCCGCCTCCGCAAGACCACCGACTTCACTCAACATCGATGACCAGCACCAAGGTTGTCATCCTGAGCGAAGCGAAGGATCTCAACTGCAGCCGCACCTCAATCGATCCGTCTCCGCCAGCGCTGCCCACACTGTCATCCCGACCGAAGCGAGCCCAGCCTTTTTCTTCGCGTTCGCTTCTGAGCGAACGCGTGGGCTCGCGCAGTGGAGGGATCCTGGCTTGATTTCAGCCCCATCTCACTCGATGAGACAAGCGAGCCCGCCTCTTCACGCTCTCATGTTTATCTAAACTATATATAACGAATCAAATAGCCACAGTAACGTTTCCCAGCTTTTTCCACTCAGCCCAAATCATTTTTGACGCAGCCAGCCACGCCAGTTACCATCTGCCGCAATCAAAATGAATCCCGCCACTCCCGACACCACCACCACCCAACTCCGCTCCAACTCCCTCGGCCTCTCCGAACTCGTCTTCCAAGCCGTCACCCACATCGCCCCCGCCAGCAACGTCATCTTCGCCTTCCCCATCATCGCCCTCAAAGCCGGCCCCGTGATGCCGATCTCCCTCCTCCTCGCCACCATCGTCTGCCTCTTCATCGGCAACACCGTCTCGCAATTTTCCCGCTACATCCCCAGCAGCGGCGGCTACTATTCCTTCGCCACGCGCGGACTCGGCAGCCGCACCGGCTTCATGGCCACGTGGAGCTATCTTGCCTACGAAATTCCCGGCAACGCCGGCCTCACCGGTTTTCTCGGCTACTTCGTTTCAGACATGCTGCACACCGAATTCAAAATCAACGTCCCGTGGTATCTCATCTCGCTCGCCACCATCGCGCTCGTCTGGGCGCTCACCTACCACGGCATCCAACTCTCCGCGCGCGTTACCGCAATTCTCGGCCTCATCGAAATCCTCATCATGCTCGCGATGTCGCTCACGTTCCTCATCCACCCCGGCAAAGGCTCGTCCTACACCGCGCCGCTCAATCCAATGAACGCGCCAAATCATTTCGGCGGCGTCCTCGCCGGAATGGTTTTCTCCGTTCTCGCGCTCAGCGGATTCGAAGCCCCCGCTCCCATGGCGCAGGAAGCCAAACGCCCCGCCAGCTTCATCGCCAAAGCCATCACGCTCTCGCTCCTCACCATCGGCGGCTTTTACATTTTCACTTCCTACGCCGCCGCCATCGGCTGGGGCACGGGCGACATGGCCGCTTTCGCTTCCAGCGCGAATCCCTACTACACACTCGGCCACGCCTTCTGGGGCATCGGCTGGTGGTCCGTCGTTCTAGCGCTCGTCAACAGCGCCGTCGGAGTCGGCCTCGCCGCTACCAACGCCACCTCGCGCGTTATGTACACCATGGGCCGCGCCGGCACGCTCCCCGCAAAATTCGCGCGCATTCATCCCGCGCATCAGACTCCGACATTCGCAATCGGCTTCTTTCAGATCGCATGCACAATCGCCATTCTCCTCGTCGGCTTCTTGCTCAAGCCCGACACCATCTTCGGCTTCCTCGAAACCGTCGCCACGCTCGCCGTCATCGTTCTCTACGTGATGTCCAACTTCGCGCTCACCCGTTACATGCGCCGCCAGCAGCCGCAACATTTTTCGTTCATGCAGCACGCCATCGCCCCGTGGATCGCCACGCTTTGCCTGCTCCCCGTCCTCTTCGTAACGATCTACCCGCAGCCTGCCTGGCCCTACAACATCACGCCTTACGTTTTCGCGGTCGCCCTCATCCTCGGCTTCATGTATATGAAGTGGCGCGAATCCCGCGATCCCGGGGCACTTGATCGCGCCGCTGCGATGCTCACGCGCGGCACCCTGCCTTCCGAATGAAAGTTTGAAATAATCGTTCACGCATGACTGCACCATTCAAAAGCATCATCGTCGGCACCGCCGGCCACATCGACCACGGCAAATCCGCTCTCGTCGAAGCCCTCACCGGCACGCACCCCGATCGCCTCGCCGAAGAAAAGCGCCGCGGCATCACCATCGATCTCGGCTTCGCATTTCTGGAAGAGCAAAACGTCCGCTTCGGATTCATCGACGTCCCCGGTCACGAACGCTTCGTCAGCAACATGCTCGCCGGAGCCGCCAGCCTCGATCTCGTCTTGCTCGTCATCGCCGCCGACGAACTGATCAAGCCGCAAACGCGCGAACATTTCGAAATCTGCCGCCTCCTCGGTGTCAAACGCGGCGTAGTCGCGCTCACAAAAGCCGATCTCGTCGATGCCGACACGATCGAACTCGCACGCCTCGAAATCGAAGACTACGTACGCAGCACATTCCTCGAAAACGCACCGATCGTCCCAGTCAGCGCAAAAACCGGCGCGGGCCTCGCCGACCTAAAACGCGAACTCCACAACGCCGCAACGCAAGCCATCGGCAAAGACGCCTCGCGCCCATTCCGCCTCCCCATCGATCGCGCCTTCGCCATCAAAGGCTTCGGCGCAGTCGTAACGGGCACTCTCATCTCCGGCAGCGTCGGCGCCGACGATCAAATCGAACTATTCCCGTCGCGCCAAATCCTCCGCGTCCGCGGCGTCCAATCCGGCGGCAGATCCGCCGCACGCGCGACGGCAGGCCAGCGCACCGCCGTGAATCTCGCCGGCATCGAGCACACCGCCCTAAAGCGCGGCATGACTCTCGCCGCTCCAAATCGCTTTCGCACCACGACGCGCATCGACGCCCGTCTTCAACTCCTGCGCTCCGCCTCCCCGCTCAAACATCGCGCACGCGTCCACTTCCACGCCAACACATCCGAAACCATCGCCGAAGTCCACTTCTACAACGCACGCGAACTCAACCCAGGCGAATCAGCTTTCGCCCATCTCCGCCTCGCCGACGAAATTCTCCTTCTCCCCGGCGACCGCTTCATCGTCCGCCAATTTTCTCCCGTCACCACAATCGGCGGCGGCGCAGTCCTCGACGCACAATCCCGCCGTCCAACCACGAAAGACGCCTCGCGAACTGCATTCCTCGAAATCATCGAACGCAGCGATCACTCCGAAATGCTAGCCGCCATGATCGACCGCTCCCGCACCGGCATCACCCAATCTGAAATCGCCGCGCGCACCGACTGGCTCGACGCAGAAATAAAAACCGCCGCACAAAACCTCATCACTACCAACCACGCCAAAAACGTCGCCGATCCCCTTCTCCTCGTCTCCACCTCTCTCTACGAAGACACCCGCAAAAAAATCCTCACCCGCGTCGAACAATTCCATCGCGCGAATCCCCTCTCTCCCGGCATTACCCGCGAAGATCTCCGCGCCAGCCTCGGCCGCTTGGTAAAACCCGAGACCTTCCGCGCCGCCCTCACCGATCTCATCGCCAACAAAAAAATCGACGCCCAAGGCGAAAACGTAAAACCTCCCGGCGCCGCCATCCGCCTCGACTCCGATGAAGCCTCCACAAAATCCCAGATCGAAGCCGCCTTCGCCGACGCAGGTCTAACCGTTCCTGGCGTAAAAGAAGTCCTCGCAAACGTAAAAATCGATCCCAAGCGCGCCGACCAAATCCTCCACATCCTCCTGCGCGAAAAAATCCTGCTCCGCATCACGCCCGAGCTCGTCTTCCATCGCGACGCGCTCGCTCATCTAAAGACCCGTCTCGCTACGTATAAGAAAGAGAAGGGCGACCGCATCTCCGTCCCCGCGTTCAAGGACCTCACCGGCGTCACGCGCAAATACGCCATTCCGCTGCTCGAGTTTCTCGACCGCGAGCGCGTTACCCGCCGCGCTGGCGACGACCGTGTTATCCTATAGCCATCCGCTGAGAACGCCGGTACCTTGCCGCAAGCGTCCCCGTGCGCTACAGTTAACAGATAGCGCGCGAACAGGCAGTCCGCGTGGAGGTTGTTTATGGGTGAATTTAGTCCAATTCATTGGCTGATCGTGCTGGCAGTGATTCTCCTGCTGTTCGGCGGCCGCAAAATTCCCGAACTCGCAAAGGGCCTCGGCGAAGGCATCCGCAGCTTCAAAGACGGCATGGCGGGCACATCACACCCCACCAATCCACCGCCGAGCCAGACCACCACTCCCCCAGCCGCTCAGCCCGACGAACAAAAGAAGGCCTAAGCTTTTTCGGCCGGCTTCAACAAATATTGAATGATCGAAAAGAGGCGCTCCCCCCGAGCGCC
>DATAMU010000153.1:0-10140 GCA_036266605.1 Candidatus Acidiferrum sp.
ATCATTAAGCGTGTTGTCGATTTCCGAGACGGAAACGCCGAGGCGTCCAGCGGTGTCGCGATCGATGACGAGTTGCGCCTGTAGGCCGTTGAGTTGCTGATCCGTATTGACGTCGCGCAACTCGGGGATTTGCTTCATCCGTTCCATGAGGCGCGGCGCCCAACCGACGAGGTCGGTTAAATTGTCCGCTTGCAACGTGTACTGATATTGTGCGCCCGAGAAACGCCCGCCGACGTTGATGTCCTGCACAGCCTGTAAGAACAGCGCGGCGCCCGGAATTTTCTCGAGCTTGGGCCGGATGCGCTCAATGACCTCGTCGGCGCTGAGTTTGCGCTGACCGAGCGGCTTGAGTTGCGCAAAGATCCGCCCGCTATTGTTTCCACCGCCGCCACCGGTAAACGCGGTTACGTTTTCGACGTCCGGGTCCTCGCGCACGATGTCGGACAGCACCTTCACCTTGTCGCGCATCGATGCGAAAGAAACGTCCTGATCGGCCTGAATAAAACCGTGAATGCGGCCGACGTCCTGCTGCGGGAAAAATCCCTTGGGCGTGTAAACGTAAAGCGCCGCGCTGACGAACATCGTCAGGATGGTGACGCACAACATCACAAACTGATGCCTCAGGACCCATCGCAAGCCGATGTCGTAGATGCCGACCATGCGATCGAAGGCGCGTTCGGCAAAATTGTAGATTCGGCCGTGTTTGCCGGTGTCGCGGCGCAAAAATAACGCACACATCATGGGCGTGGTGGTAAGCGAAACGGCCAACGAAATACCGACAGCCACGCTCAGAGTGATCGCAAACTCGCGGAACAAACGCCCGACAATCCCGCCCATCAACAAAATGGGAATAAACACCGCGACCAGCGACGTACTCATCGAGATGACGGTGAAACCGATCTCGCGAGCCCCCATCATTGCGGCTCGGAACGGCGGGATTCCCTCTTCGAGATGCCGCATGATGTTCTCGATCACGACGATGGCGTCATCCACGACGAAGCCAGTCGAGACGGTGAGCGCCATCAGCGACAGATTGTCGAGACTGTAGCCGCACAAATACATCACACCGAACGTGCCGACGAGAGAAAGAGGCACAGCCACGCTGGGAATGAGGGTTGCCCAGTAGTTCCGCAGAAAAACGAACACGACAAGAATGACGAGAATGACCGAAACGATCAGCGTCAGTTCGACTTCGCGAATCGCGGCTCGAATCGTAACGGTGCGGTCGATGATCACGTTGAGATGGATCGATGGACTGATCGAGGCTTGCAACTCCGGCATCATGGCCTGGACGCGATCGACGGTCTCGATCATGTTTGCGCCCGGCTGGCGGAAAACGACGAGGATGATGCCCGACTTGCCATCGATGAAGCCGGCGTTGTGAATGTCTTCGACCGAATCGGTGACCGAGCCGATGGCGTCAAGGCGAACGGGCGCGCCATTGCGCCAGGTCACGATCAGCGGCTGATATTCCTTCGCGCTGAAAAGCTGGTCGCTGTCGGTGATGCCCCATGCGCGTCGGACATCGGCAAGTTCACCTTTGGGCCGGTTGGAGTTCGCAGCATTGAGCGCAGTGCGAACGTTTTCGAGACTGATGCCGTACGTATTGAGCTGGCCGGGATTCACCTGCACCCGCACAGCGGGCTTTGCGCCACCACCGATGAACACCTCGCCGATGCCGGAAACCTGACGCAACTTCTGCGCGATGACCGAATCCGCGGCGTCGTAAATCTCGGGACGCGAAATATTGTCGGACGTCATCGACAACAACATGATCGGCGAATCAGCGGGATTGACCTTCCAATACCCGGGCTGGCCGGGAAGATCGGTCGGGAGCTGTCCCCGCGCAGCGTTGATCGCAGCCTGGACATCGCGCGCAGCGGCGTCGATGTTGCGGTTGAGATCGAACTGGAGCGTGATGTTGGTATTGCCCAGTTGGCTGGTAGAAACCATCTGGCTAACGCTGGCGATGCGGCTGAACTGACGTTCAAGCGGCGTCGCCACGGCGCTGGCCATGGTCTCAGGGCTCGCGCCCGGGAGGTTTGCGTAGACGCTGATCGTCGGGAAGTCAACTTGCGGGAGCGGCGCAACGGGCAGGAACCGGAACGCAATCGCACCCGCAAGCAAAATCGCCAGCGAAATCAGCGACGTCGCAACCGGGCGGCGGATAAAAGGAGCCGAGAAATTGGTCGTGAATTGCACGGCGCGCTCGCCTAGTCCGCTTCCGCCGGAAGTTCAGCGGTGTTCGTGATGTGGAAGCGACGCCGCGCACGCCGCGCAAGCTGATCGAAGAAGAGGTAGACGACCGGCGTGGTGTAGAGGGTTAGGAGTTGGCTTAACAGCAGGCCACCAACGATCGTGATGCCCAGCGGACGGCGCAGTTCGGAGCCAACGCCTGTACCGAGCGCCAGCGGCAGTCCACCAAGAAGCGCGGCCATGGTGGTCATCATGATGGGCCGGAAGCGGAGCAGGCACGCTTCATAGATGGCTTCGAGCGGTGTCTTTCCGTCTTTGCGTTCGGCTTCGAGCGCGAAGTCGATCATCATGATGGCGTTTTTCTTGACGATACCTATCAACAGAATGATGCCGATGAGCGCGATGACGCTGAACTCTTCGCGGCACAGCAGCAGCGCAAGGATCGCGCCGACGCCCGCGGATGGCAGCGTAGAGATAATCGTGATCGGGTGGATGTAGCTCTCGTACAAAACGCCAAGCACGATGTAGACCGTGATGATGGCGGCGAGGATCAAGATCGGTTCATTCGCAAGCGAATGCAGGAATGCGGCGGCAGTGCCCTGATAGGTGGCCTGAACGCTTTGCGGCAAGCCGAGATCTTCTTTGGCTTGGTTGATCGCGTTGACCGCATCGCCGAGGGAAACGCCCGGCGCGAGGTTGAAGGACAGCGTGACGACGGGAAATTGTCCCTGGTGATTGATCGCGAGCGAACCCGCTCCCGGCTGAAAGTGCGTGAACGCGCTCAACGGCACTTGCTGGCCGCTGGATGATTTCACGTAGATATTCTTGAGTTGCTCAGGATCCTGCTGGAACTGCGGATTCACTTCGAGCACGACGTGATACTGATTGAGCTGCGTGAACATCGTCGAGACCTGGCGCTGGCCGAAGGCGTCGTAAAGGGTGTTGTCGATCGTCGCGGGCAAAATGCCGAGGCGCGAAGCGGTGTCGCGATCAATGGTGAGGTCAGCGAGCAAGCCGGAATTGAGCTGATCGCTCGCGACGTCGCGCAGCTCGGGCAGCGCCCTGAGCTTGTCGATGAACTTCGGCACCCAATAGGCGAGCTCCTTCGCATCAACATCTTCGAGGCTGTATTGAAATTCCGTACGGCTGACGCGATCTTCGACGGTGAGGTCTTGCACCGGCTGCATGAAGAGCGTGATGCCATCGACCTTCGCAACTTGCGGTTGCAAGCGGCGAATCACGTCGGTCGCAGAGATGTTATGGCCGCGTTGTTTGAGCGGTTTGAGATTGATCTGCATGCGGCCACTGTTGATGGTGGCGTTGGTGCCATCGATGCCGATGAACGAGGTGAGGCTTTCGACAGCCGGGTCCTTGAGGATGGCGGTCGCGAGCGCTTGCTGGCGCTGTCCCATGGCGATGAACGAAATATTCTGCGGCGCTTCCGAAATGCCGAGGATCAGGCCGGTGTCCTGCACCGGGAAGAAGCCCTTCGGCACGTAGATGTAGAGCAGAATTGTGGCGACCAAGGTGCCGACTGTCACCAGGAGCGTCGTTCTTCGGTAACGCAAAACGAATTGCAGGGTCTTGCCATAGAAGGCGATCACGGAATTGAAGCCGCGTTCCGAGACACGGTAGAACCAGCCTTGTTGATCTTCGCGCTGATGCCGCAGGAGCTTCGCCGACATCATCGGCGTCAGCGTCAGCGAAACGAACGCCGAAACGATGATCGTGACCGCAAGCGTGATCGCGAATTCGCGGAAGAGGCGGCCGACGATATCGCCCATGAAGAGCAACGGAATCAGCACGGCGATCAGGGAAACCGTGAGCGACAAAATGGTGAAGCCGATTTGCTCGGAGCCTTTGAGCGCGGCTTGCAACGGCGATTCGCCTTCTTCAATGAAGCGGCTGATGTTTTCGATCATTACGATCGCGTCATCGACGACAAAGCCGGTCGAAATGGTGAGCGCCATCAGCGAAAGATTGTTGAGGCTGTAGCCGAGCAGGTACATCACGCCGAACGTGCCGACGATCGATAGCGGAACGGCGAGCGCCGGGATGATCGTGGCGCGGGCGCTGCGCAAGAAGAGGAAGATCACCATGACGACCAGGCCGATCGTCAGGACCAGCGAGAATTGCACGTCTTCGACCGACGCGCGGATCGTCGTTGTGCGATCGGTGAGAATCTGTACTTGAACTGCGCCGGGGAGCGACGCCTGCAACTGCGGCAGCAGTTTCTTGATGCGATCGACGACGGCGATGATGTTCGCGCCGGGTTGACGCTGAATATTTAGAATGACCGCCGGATGCTCGTTGGCCCACGCTGCTTGCTTCGTGTTTTCGGCGCCGTCTAAAACTGTGGCGACATCGCTCAATCGCACCGGAGCACCGTTGCGATACGCGATGATCAGCGGGCGATAGCCATCGCTCGTCAAAAGCTGATCGTTGGCGCCGATCGTGAAGGCCTGATGTGGCCCGTCGAAATTCCCTTTCGCCTGATCGACGTTGGCTTGGCTGAGCGCGAGACGCAAATCCTCGAGGCTCAATCCGTAGGACGCAAGCTGCGTCGGGTTCGCCTGAATACGGACAGCCGGCCGCTGGCCACCGCTGATGCTGACCATGCCGACACCGGGCAACTGGGAAATTTTTTGCGAAAGCGTGGTTTCAGCGAGATCTTCGATTTTGTTGAGCGGCAGACTCGCGGAAGTAAGCGCGACCGTAAGAATCGGCGAGTCCGCCGGATTGATCTTGCTGTAGATCGGCGGATTCGGTAGATCCTGCGGCAATAAATTCGACGCCGCGTTGATGGCGGCCTGCACTTCCTGCTCGGCAACGTCGATGTTGAGGTCGAGCACGAACTGCAAGGTGACGATCGAGCTCCCGAACGAGCTCGTTGACGTCATCTGATTTAATCCTGGAATCTGCCCGAACTGCCGCTCGAGCGGCGCCGTCACCGACGACGTCATCACATCCGGGCTAGCGCCCGGGTAAAACGTCAGCACCTGAATGGTGGGGTAATCGACCTGCGGCAGCGCTGAAATCGGCAGCTCGCGATATGCGACGAAGCCGACCAACAGGATGCCGATCATCAACAGCGTGGTTGCGACCGGCCGCAAAATAAACGGCCGTGATGGGCTCACTTGTGCGCCGCCTGCCCCTTGGAGGGTTGTTCGCCCGAACCGCTCGAGCCAGCACCCGCGCTCGCGTCGGTCGAAGGTGAACCCGCACCCGCATCGGAAGCGCCGCTCGCTTGAGCATCCAGATTGACCGAAGCGCCGTTCGGTGTGCGCGCGTCGATCTTGCTGCCGTCCTGCAATTTATCCTGCCCGTCCACGACAACGGTATCGCCCGCGCGCAGTCCCTTGCCGATCGCGACGGAGTTGCCGGAGTTGAGTGTCACCGTCACCGGCTGAATCTTCACGCGGCTGTCTTTCTGGGTGAGATAAACATACGTGCCCTGCGGACCGCGTGCGATTGCCGTCGCCGGCACGATCGTGACGTTTCGCTTGGTGTCGACGAGCAGATGCACATTCACGAATTGATTCGGAAACAGATTGTCTTTCTCGTTGCTGAACACAGCTTTCAACTTGTATGTGCCTGTCGTCGTATCGATCTGGTTGTCGATCGTCAGCAATTTGCCGGTAGCGACTTTGGTCGTGTTGTCGCGATCGTAGGCCTCGACCGGCAGCGGCCCGGCGCCGTGAAGCTTGGCGATGACGCCGGAAAGCTGATCCTGCGGCAAGCTGAAGATCACCGCGATCGGCTGCAACTGCGTGATCACAACCAGCCCACCGGTGTCGGTGGCGTGAACCATGTTCCCGACATCGACCAGCCGCAATCCGACGCGCCCCGAAATCGGCGCTGTGATGTGCGCGTACGTAATCTGCAGTTTCGCGCTGTCGATCGCCGCCTGATCCGCCTTGATCGACCCGGTGAACTGCCCCACCTGCGCCGTCTGCGTATCGACTTGCTGCTTCGGTATCACCCCAGCCTTGAAAAGCTGCTGAAAGCGGTCGAAGTCCACCTGCGCATCGCGCAACTGCGCCTGATCTTTGGCGAGCTGCCCTTCGGCCTGTTCGAGCTGCACCTGATACGGACGCGGGTCGATCTCGACGAGCGACTCGCCCTCGTGAACCATCTGGCCTTCGGTGAAATTGATCTTTACGATTTGACCGTCCACGCGGCTGCGGACGGTGACGGTGTTGTATGCGGTGACCGTGCCCAGCCCGTTGAAAAATACCGGCAAGTCACCCCGCGTGGCAGTCGAGACAACCACCGGCACGATTTGATCCGGATTGAACCCATTGCCGTGACCGCCATGCCCGCCAGCCGAGCCACCCAGGGCCGCAACTGCCGAGCCACCCTTTTCGCTGTGGAAATACCAATAGGTCAGCCCAAGAACGAGAACCACGCCCAAAATCCAGATCCACGCGCGGCCACCCGATTTTCGGGGCTCGCGGTCAAAGTCCGCCGGATGGACAAGGGACTCCGGCAGCTCCGTGGATTTCAAATGACCCATTCCATCTCTCCTGTGGCACTTACGGCTAAGCGAGGGGTCGAACTTGCCTCGACAAACGCGTCTACGCGGGTCTCTGGCCGTCCGCCGGAAGGCATCTCGGCCATGATGGGCAACTGCGCCTGCTAGCTATAAGCGTATCGAAATCCGCGACCTGTTCCTAGCCTGATGTTGGTCACATATTGGACGAATACGAGCTGGAAATGGTTACGAATCGGAAGCATACGAAACGATTGTTTCTCGGAGGTAACAGTCCTCCCGCCGTGTGGGAACGAATCCCGCGGCAAGCGGGAATTCACAATTTGCCGAATACGCCGAGCCGGCAAAACCCGTACAATACCGGCGGCTTTTCAGAAATTCGGCAACGGCAGCGAGAGCACCGCTAAAAACACTACGGCACTCTCGCCGCGTGTGTCCTTAGCGGTCTTTGACGGATAGGGGAGCGAAACGACTCATGCTTAAGGCGCTGATCGTGGGGTTGATCTTCGGAGTGGTGTTAACGCTGGGCGGAATCTGGTGGTATTTCTCGTCCGGTCGAGCGCCGGTGGCGACCACCGATCCATCGCTGCCCTTCGAACGCAAGCTCGCACATCTTTCGCTCGACGCCCATCTCGACCGCCAGACGAAGTCCGAGCCCGCCGTGCCGGCCGACGAGAAAAATTTCCTCGCCGGCGCCGAGATCTATAAGGAACACTGCGCTGTCTGCCATGGGTTGCCGAGCGTCGCGCCCACGGCGATTTCGCAAGGTATGTTCCCGAAGCCGCCGCAGTTATTTGATGGCGTTGGAGTTACCGACGATCCTACGTGGGAAACCTACTGGAAGGCGGCGAACGGTATTCGCCTGACCGGTATGCCTGGATTCAAGGGTCGCCTGACGGATTTTCAGTTGTGGCAGGTGAGCCATCTGTTGGCCAAAGCAGACAAGCTTCCGCCAACGGTCCAAGCAGCCCTGGCAGCGCCGCGCCCAGCGCCCGCCACGACGGCCGCACCTGCACCCGCGACGAATCCCGTCGTCCCAACAAAATAGCGTCGTTCAAATCCACTCTTGGTAGCGCCGGCACCCTTGCCGGCGATTTTGGCTAGTGCTTTCGCGACCGCAACCTTTTGAGGAATCTTCGCCGTCGCGACGTGCGCAAAGTGAACTTGAAACTTCTCCGCGATCCTCAGCGCTCTCTGCGTCTCTGCGTTATCTTTGCTTTCGACTTTCAACTGTCGACTCTCAACTTCTGTCAGTCCTGCACCGTCGTCAACTTATCCGCATTCCGCAACTCCGGAAACAACCACGCCCATCCGACCGTCACCAGGATCGTTCCAATCCCTCCTAGCACCACCGCTGGTACCGTCCCAAACCAATGCGCCGTCAACCCCGACTCAAACTGCCCCAACTCGTTCGATGCGCCAATGAAAACCATATCCACGGCGTTCACTCGACCGCGCATTTCGTCCGGCGTTGCAATCTGAATCAGCGTGCCGCGCACGATCACGCTCACCATGTCCGTCGCGCCAACGAGCACGAGCGACAGAATCGACAGCGTCAAGCTGCGCGAAATGCCGAAGAGTATCGTGCAAACCCCGAAAGCGCTGACGCACGCCAGCATCTTCAGTCCGACTTTGCCACGCAACGGCCGATACGCTAGATAAATCGCCATCGCCGCCGCTCCCACTCCCGGCGCGCTGCGCAAAATACCCAGGCCCCATGGACCAGTCCGCAAAATTTCGCTCGCATACACCGGCAACAGCGCAACCGCACCGCCCAGCAGCACCGCAAACAAATCCAGCGAGATCGATCCCAAAATCAATTTCTGGCGCCAGATGTAATGAAATCCAGCAAGCACCGTTGACGTGCTGATTGGCTCGCGGGAACGCGTTTGCGCGCGAGCCTCCACTTTGATCCGATACGCGCAAGCCGTCGCCACTAGCGACGACACCATCGCTAACGCATACACCGCCGCCGGCCCGCGAAACGCCGCGTACACCAAGCCACCGATCGACGGTCCCAAAATCGTCGCCGTCTGAAACACACCCGAGGCCCACGCCACCGCGTTCGGAAAATGCTCTTCCGGCACAAGCTGCGGCAGCAGCGCGCGACTAACCGGTCCGTTGAACGCGCGCACCACACCGATCAATATCAGCACCGCGTAAATCGGATAGACCGAATGCGTGTGCTCAATCGCGGCAAACAACAGCAACCCCGAGCACGCCGCGAACAACGCGTAGCACAGCACCACCAGCCGCCGCCGGTCGTAGCGATCGGCCACGTGCCCCGAAACCAAAAACAGCAATATGCCCGGAAGAAACTGTGCGAGCCCCACCAGCCCCAAATCCAGCGGCCGCTTCGTGATTTCATAAACTTGCCAGCCCACGGCCACCGACTGCATCTCGGTCGCAAGCACGATGCAAAACCGCGCGATCTGATATAAGCCAAAGCTGGGATAGTCGAATGCCACACGCGCTGCGGCGGTGGTAGTCTGAGTAGCGGCCATTGAATTTACTTTGCCACAAAAACACGCAAAATTTGGCGACAGCTCCTCGACGCCTCAAAATATGTTGAGAAAATTTTCATCTCAGATTTTGGCCTTAGCTCCGTCGCACATCAGCGGTTTATTTTCGGACGCTCCACGCGCATCCAACGTTTCGCCCCTTAGCGCACCATGCCACCTTCCAGCCAACTCTCCGCGCTTCCTCTGCGAACTATGTGTCTCTGCATTATCTTTTGTCTTTGACTCTAGCCCATCGTCGGTTTCGTCATGACCACCCGCAAAGCCCCGCCAAAGGTTTTCCCGATGTTCCTCAAGCTCGAAGGCCGCCGCTGCCTCGTCGTCGGCGCCGGAGCGATCGCAGAAGGAAAAATTGGCGGCTTAATCGCAGACGATGCACAGATCCGCGTCATCGCGCCCGAAGCCACGAATCAAGTGCAAACCTGGGCCGGCGAAGGCAAAATCGACTGGGAACGCCGCCGCTTCCAGCCTTCCGACCTCGAAGGAATATTCCTAGTCGTCGCGGCCACGTCCTCAACTGCAGTTCACGAAGAGATTTACGCCGAAGCGAAAAAACGCGGTGTCCTCTGCAATATCGTGGACGTCCCGCACCTGTGCGACTTTTTTTATCCCGCGATCGTCCGACGCGGCTCGCTGCAAATCGCCATCTCCACTGCAGGAGAAAGCCCCGCACTCTCGCAGCGCCTAAGGAAGGAACTCGAGCAGCAATTCGGCCCCGAATACGAAGCGTGGGTCTCAGCCATCGGCGAAGCGCGCGCCGAACTCGCCACGCGCAACTTGAGCCCCGAGGACCGAAAAGAAATCCTCCACAAACTCGCCAGCCATGAATTTTTCGAACGGTATCGCGACGGATTACATCGCCGCATGTTGGGACAGGACGGTTCCAGCGAGAAGAAAGACATCGAAACCTAAGTTGTCCCCTTCCCCTGCGCG
>DATAMU010000154.1:0-5920 GCA_036266605.1 Candidatus Acidiferrum sp.
TCTCTGTTGAGCGTTGAGCGTGGATGCAACGATGGCGCCGCCATCGAAGTAGGCGATGTCGCCGTTGACGATGTTGCTGAAGTCGTGGGCGGCATGGTCCTGGATTTCGTGGCCGACAACGAGGAAGCCGAGCGTCGAGCCGTCACCAGGAGCGCCGAAGTAGATCGGCTGGACCCATGTCTCGTAGAGATGGCCGGCGCCGAACCACCAGCCGCGGTCTTCGTTGCTGTCGAGCGATTTGCGGAGCAGAGCCTGTGCGTCGATCTGAGACAAGCCGGTGGTCTTGGTGCGCAGCGCCTCGACGTTGCCGCTGCGATCAGCCATCAGAAGAAGATCGGCACCGCTGGTGCGCCACACTTCCACAGAACCATCCTGAATCGTGGCGGCGTCATGCGTGGTCATCAGGGCGCGGATATTGGGCAGGCTGGCGAGCAATTGCGCCGAGCGGGCAAGCGAGTCGCGGCGCTGGCGTTCAAAGCGGCGATAGTTGTTGACGGAGTTTTCGAGGTCGACGCGGAGGTCTTCGCGGATGCGTTTTTCGACGGTGTAGCTGACGATGAAAAGGGTCGCGGCGGTGAGGCCCGCGGAGATGGCCAACAACGAGATGAGAAACTTGGTGCGGAGGCGAATTTTTCTCATCGCGAGTTTTACTGGCTGACCTTGTCAGATGTCCAAGAGTGGCTGGATTGGATTAGCCCTCTCCAAATACGAAACTAACAAGTGTTTTGGACGGCAGGAGCGCGACGTTCGCGCGAATGTCGAAACGGAAACAGTACTTGGGGCCAGTAATCGCTTGAGTACATCAAGACTTAGGCAAAACGGCTTGAATCGGTGCGAACGCGGGGCTGTCTAGACCTGCAAAACGTCGCCATCGCGAGCGACGATTTCGTAGAGGACCGGATTTACGAAGAACCCGAGCAGCAGGCGAGAGAGTAGGCCTGCGACGACCACGATCGCGAAGGGTTTTTGCGTGTCGCTGCCGACGCCGGTGGACATCGCGGCGGGAAGCAGGCCGAGACACGCGACGAGCGCGGTCATCATGATGGGGCGGAGGCGGAGCAGGGAAGCTTCGCGCGTGGCATCGCGGATTGTGGCGCCTTCCAGCCGAAGTTTGTTGATGTAGCTGACGAGGATGACGGCGGTTTCGACAGAGACCCCGAGTAAAGCGAGCAAGCCGAGGCCGCTGGAGACGCTGAATGGAACGTGGAGAACTTTCAGCGCGATGAGCGCGCCGACGGGCTCGGTGAGGACGACGCCGAGGGCGATGGTGACCGGAAATTTGAAGTTGCCGTACAGCGCGAAGAGGATCAGGAAGATCAGGAAAATCGCCAGCGGGCCGATGATGTAGAGCTGTTGCTTTGCTTCGAGGAGTTCGCTGTACTCGCCGCCCCAATCGAGGTGGTAGCCCTCTGGCAGACGAACGGATTTCGCTACGGCGCGCTGTCCGGCCTGGACGATGCCTTCGAGGTCGCGGCCTGTGACGGAAAACTGAATGCCGATGTAGCGGGAATTGTTTTCGCGATAGATAAAGGATGCGCCGCTTTGCTCTTTGATGGTGGCGAGTTCGGAGAGCGGGATTTGCTGGCCGTTGGGCGTTGGGACGAGCAGGTTGCCGATTTGTTGCGCGTTTGAGCGATATTGCGGCTCCATGCGGACGACAAGGTCGAAAAGCTTTTCGCCTTGGATTACTTGCGTTGCGGCCTGGCCGCCGACTGCGGTTTCGACAACCATTTCCGCATCGGAGACGTTAATTCCATAGCGCGCGATCTTGGGACGATCGATGTCCACAACCAGGCTGGGCTGGCCGAGTTCGCGGACCACGGTGAGTTGGGTGAAGCCAGGCGTGTGGTCGAGGACGTTGCGGATTTCAACGGCTTTTTTCTCGAGCACGTCGAGGTCGGTGCCGAAGACTTTTACAGCAAGCGCGGATTTAAGGCCGGTGAGCGCTTCATCCACGGCGTCTTCAGCGGGTTGCGTGAAATTGAAAATCACGCCGGGATAGGCGCTGAGTTGTTTTTCGACGTCGAGGCTAAGTTCTTCTTTGGTGTGAATAGAGCCGGAGCTCCACGATTTGTCGTCGTACGGTTTGAGGCCGACATAAAACTCGCAGTTGAAGAAACCGGTTGCGTCGGTGCCGTCGTCGGGACGGCCGAGTTCTGAGCCCACGACGGTAACCATCGGATATTTGATCAGGACGTTGCGGACCTGCGGGGCGAATTTCGCGGCTTCGTCGAAGCCGATCGTGTAGGGCATTGTGGCGCGAACCCAGAGCGCGCCTTCGTCGAGGTGTGGAAGGAATTCGCCGCCGATCAGTGGGACGAGGAGTAACGTGAAGCCGAAGATCAGGACGGCGCAGATCACTGTGATTTTGGGGTGGTCGAGGCACCAGACCAGGCGGCCGGCGTAACGATCGCGAATCCAGTTGTAGACGCGATTCTGTTTTTCTTTGATGCCGCCCTTCAACCAATAGGAAGCGATGACCGGAACGAATGTCAGCGTGAAGACGAGCGCGCCGATAAGCGCGAACGACATCGTGTCGGCCATCGGGTGGAAGAGCTTTCCGGATGGGCCAGTGAGCGCGTAGATCGGAAGGTATCCGGCGATGATGACGGCGACGGAGTAGAAGATGGGGCGATCGACGTCGCGTGCGGCGTGCAGAATGACTTCATGCAGGTTGTAGTCGGTGCCGTGGCGCTCGGAGAGTTCGCGATAGATGTTTTCGACCATCACGATGGTGCCGTCGATGATGATGCCGAAGTCGATAGCGCCGATGGAGAGCAGGTTGGCGGCTTCGCCGGTGGCGTGAAGGAAGATGAATGCGAAGAGAAGCGCTAGAGGAATAGTGAGCGCGGCGATGACGGCGGCGCGGAAACTGACGAGGAAAAAGAGAAGGACGAGGAAGACGAGAATCATGCCGCTGAGCAGGTTGTGCTCGACGGTGTCGGTGGTGACGCGGACGAGATCGCTACGGTCGTAGTAGGGATGAACTTTTACGTCGGGTGGGAGAATGCTGCGATTGATTTCGTTGGTTTTCTGCTCGACACCGCGGAGGACGTTTTGCGTTTGCTCGCCGCGACGCATGAGGATGACGCCTTCGACGGCGTCGTCGTTGTTCTTTGCTTTGTCTTGAAAGCCGAATATGCCGAGACGCGGGGCATTACCGATCGTGACTGTGCCGACGTCCTTCACGCGAACCGGCACGCCGTTGTTGCTGCCGACGACGACTTCGCCGATGTCGTCGGTGGATTTGAGCAGGCCGAGGCCGCGCACGTAGTAGAACTGGCCGCCTTGGGTGTAGAAGCCGCCGCCGGTGTTGGCGTTGTTGGATTGAATCGCGTTGAAAACGTTGGCGACGGACTGGTGAAAATTGTAGAGGCGCGCGGGATCCAGCAGCACGTGATATTGCATCGTCGGGCCGCCGAAGCCGGAATCGTCGGCGACGCCGGGGACGCTGCGATAGGCGCGCTCGATGATCCAGTCTTCGAATGTGTGGAGTTCCATCGGCGAGCGATCAGGGCT
The DNA here is from genome assembly GCA_036266605.1 of Candidatus Acidiferrum sp. Taxonomy (GTDB): domain Bacteria; phylum Acidobacteriota; class Terriglobia; order Acidiferrales; family UBA7541; genus Acidiferrum. The sequence goes on from DATAMU010000154.1 coordinate 3,520, forward strand.
GTCGATGACGTAGCGATAGACGAGGCCGCTGGGGCTGAAGAGCGGCGCCATGCTTGGCGTCACGCCGCTGGGAAGCTGCGCGTCGGCGATGCGTTGAAAAACCACGTTGCGCGCGAAGTAGGGCTCGGTGCCTTCGTCGAAGGTCAGGATGACGTCGGAGAGGCCGTAGAGCGAGATGGAACGCATCACGCGGAGATTGGGCGTGCCGTTCATCGCGAGCTCGAGAGGGAGCGTCGTCAGGCGTTCGACTTCTTCGGCGGCGTGACCGGGCCATTGCGTAATGAGCTCGACCATCGGTGGCGAAAGGTCGGGGTAGGCGTCCACGGGCATGCGTTGGAACGAAACCGCTCCGGCGACAACGATGAGCAGCGTGAACATCAGCACGACGAAGCGCTGCTTGAGGGCGAATTGGACGATGCGATGGATCATTGGGTTCTAGTGTTTGCTTTCGCTCTCGCGCCTAGTGCTGCAAAGAATTCTTGAACTGTAGGAACAGGCTGCCGTTGCCGATTACGTGCTCGCCTTCTTTCAAACCGTCCTGAATGAGAGTGCGGCCATTTTCGCTGTCGCCGATTTTTACGGTGCGACGCGCGAATTTGTTCTTGTCGGTTTGGACGTAGACGAACGGCTCGTTTTCGGTGTCGCGCAGGACGGAGGCGTCGGGCACCGTCAGCGCGTCGGCGAGAGCGCCGGCGTGGACATTGGCGGTGACGTACATATCTTTTTTCAGTTTGTACTGCGGGTTTTGCGTGACGATGCGCGCTTGCAGCGTGCGCGTGTTCGGATCGAGCGCGTCGGCGATGTAGGAGATTTTTCCGTGGAAGGTGTCTGGGTACGAGTCCGTCGTGATCTCGACGTTGTCGCCGACGCGGACATAAGACATATCGCTCTGATAGACGTTGACGAGCACCCAGACGGTGCTCATATCGGAAATTGTGTAGCACTGTGTCGAGCCGGCTTGTAGGAGTTGGCCCGGGCCGACAAGGAGTTCGGTGATTTGGCCGGCGACGGGTGCAGGGACAGGGATTTGTCCGGTGTTCTTCGGCGGCTCTTTCATCAGAGCTTCGGGATCGCGGATACCGAGTGCCCGAAGGCCATCAGCGGCGGCTTCTTGGTCGGCAAGCGCTTGGGCTCGATCGGATTCGGCTTGCTGCAGGTCGCGCTCGGCGATGGCTTTGTGTTCGAGCAAATCCTTGGCGCGCGCGAAATTTTTGTCGGCCAGTTGGAAAGCGCTCACCGCTTTTAGATAGGCGGAGCGAGCGGTGGAGTAGTCGGGGCTCGTCACCGTGAGCAGAGTTTGGCCGGCGTGAACGTTTTGTCCAGGCTGGGCGATGATTTCCTGTACGGGGCCGCCGACGGCGCTGAAGACGGGTGTCGTCTTGAAGGCATTGTAGGCGACGGCGCCGGTAAGACGGAGCGTGCGCGGCACTTTCGATTTTTCGATGGTTACGACTTGGACGTGTGCCATCTGATCTTGTGGGATGGTGAAGAGATCGGCGGAGTCGTTTTTGTCTTCACCGGTGGAGTACGAAGTCATCTTGGCTTCGTTCTCGCCTTCCCGCGAATTGCAGGCGACTGCGAGCCAAGCGCACGCGAGCGCGATCACTGCCGCACCCGCGCGTCGCATGGCGACAAACTGCAATCGATTCGATCGACCGAACTGGTTGTAAGACCGAACGTTCATGGCAGGTCCCTCGTTCCCACGGCTTGGCGCATCTGTTCGAGAGCCGTCATGTAGCTTGCCAATGCCTGGCGGTAGGCGAGTTGATTCGAGCGATACGTTCGCTCGGCGTCGAGAAAATCGAGGAGGCTTGCGGCGCCACGTTTGTAGGCGTACTCGGTGATGTCGCGCGATTGTTTGGCTTGTTCGATGTAGCCGTTTTGATAGAGCTGGATGATTTCGTCGTTCGAGCGGAGAGCGGCGTAGGCGTCGATGATGTCGGTGTTGACCTGCTGCGCGGTTTCGAGCGCTGTTTCTTCGGCTTGGGTTATGGCAAAACGGGCTTTGGCGATTTCGCCTTGGTTGCGGTCGAAGATTGGAAGATCGATGTTGAAGAAAAACGCGCCGCTGTTTATGCCAGCGGTGTGTGTGTAGTCGAAGCTGACACCGAGATCTTTCTTTCCGTTGGCGCGCTCGAGAGCTTCCTGGCTGCGGGCGGCGGTGACCCCTTCCTGAGCGGCGCGCAAGTCGGGGCGGTCCTGCATCGCCAAACCCTTTAGCGCCTGTAGATCTGCGTGAACCGGCTGATAATCCAGCTCGCCGCTCACGTCGAAATCGTCGGCGACAGATTCGAATCCAATGAATTGGCGGAGCCCGGCCAGCGCCTGAATTTTCGCGAGCTTTGCCGCTGACACGTCGCTCTGGAACTGGAGCAATTGCAATTTAATTTTGAGCAGGTCG
>DATAMU010000155.1:0-4037 GCA_036266605.1 Candidatus Acidiferrum sp.
GAGAAAGATAAAACGTCAGCGGGGGCTGCGGAATCCAATCGCTTGGCTGATCGCGCAGACGCGACCGCGAGTCCGCGAGGCGACGCGCCGGCAACAGGCAAAGCGGACGTGAGCAACAACACAAAGCCCACGATCCACAAAGACGGAGCGCGCAGAAGCCTAAACGGCGAACAGACTTTTATTTGAGCGGCCAATGACGAGGTCAAGGCCGCGCCCCCAAACCCAAGTTGTTCTTCTCCCGCCGTACCCGGTATGGGCCGGCCGTGATGCTGGTCTTGTCGCGAGAGCAAGACCAGCTATGCGTTGTGTCTGATTCGCTAGTGGACGACCGGGGTTGCCTCACCCACCGGCCGGAACGCGAGGCCCTCCCCGGCGACATAAATCTGGAGCGTCGCAGGCCTTGTGATTCCACCCTGAATGAGAGCTTCCGACAGCGGATCTTCGACGTATTTCTGCAAAGCCCGCCGCAACGGACGCGCTCCGTAGTTCCGATCCGAGCACGTTTTTTCGAGAATCCACTGACGTGCTTCCGGCGACAGAACGATCTGGACCTGGCGGTGAATCAGCGTGTCGTTGAGCTGACCAACAAGCAGGTCGATGATGCGGAGCAGGTCGTCGTCTCCGAGCGGATTGAAAATGATGACCTCGTCCAAGCGGTTCAGGAACTCCGGATTGAACGATTTCTTCACTTCGCCCATCACCATTTCTTCGATGCTCTTCATTCCGGCCTCATCGGCGCCGGATGCGAAGCCGATCGAGGTGCGCTTCACGAGGTGACGCGCGCCGAGATTCGAGGTCATGATGATGATGGTGTTACGGAAGTCTACGGTGTTGCCGAGGCCGTCGGTGAGCTGACCGTCTTCGAAGACCTGCAACAGGATGTTGAACACGTCGGGATGCGCCTTCTCGATTTCATCGAGGAGGATGACGGAGTATGGAGTGCGGCGAACGCGCTCAGTGAGCTGGCCGCCTTCTTCGTAGCCGACATAGCCTGGAGGTGCGCCGATCAGCTTGCTGACCGAGTGCTTCTCCATGAATTCGGACATATCGAAGCGGACGAGCGACTTTTCGCTGCCGAAGAGGAATTCTGCCAAGCGGCGCGCGACTTCAGTCTTGCCGACGCCGGTGGGCCCGAGGAAGAAGAAGCAACCGACGGGACGCAGCGGTGACTTCAAGCCAGCGCGGCTGCGACGAATGGCGCGGGCGAGAGCGGTAATGGCTTTGTCCTGGCTGATGACGCGCTTGTGGAGTTCGGGCTCGATGCGGAGGAGCTTTTGCTGCTCGTCTTCCTTGATCGAGGTGACGCCGATACCCGTCCAGCGCGACACGACTTCTTCGATGTCTTCGCGGGTCACAATGCCGGTGGAGGCGTCGTCGAGCTTGTAGCGCTCGCGGAGACCGCGCAGATTTTCTTTTTCTTTGCGCTCTTCTTCAGAGTAGAAGCGCGCCTTTTCGAATTCGTGGGCGGCGATGGCGCTTTCCATGCGGTGCGTGATGAACTTCACGCGCTTCTGGACTTCGCCGACCTCTTCGGGAACGCTGGCCTGGCGCAGCTTGACGCGGGCGCCGGCTTCGTCGATCAAGTCGATCGCCTTGTCTGGAAGGAAGCGGTCGGGAATGTAACGGTTCGAAAGATAGACCGAGTAGCGGAGCGCTTCGTCGGTGTAGCTGACCGCGTGAAATTTTTCGTAGCGCTCGCGAACACCGCTGATGACCTGCACGGCTTGCTCTTCGTCGGGAGCGGGAACCTTGACGGCCTGAAAGCGGCGCTCGAGCGAGCGATCTTTTTCGACCGACTTGCGGTATTCGCCCGGCGTTGTGGCGCCGATGCATTGAATTTCGCCGCGCGACAGAGCGGGCTTGAGGATGTTGGCGGCGTCGAGCGAACCTTCGGCCGAACCCGCGCCAACGAGTGTGTGCAGCTCGTCGATGAAGACGATCGAGTTCTGGCTCTCCATCAACTCTTTCATGATGGTCTTGAGCCGCTCTTCGAATTGTCCGCGATATTTTGTGCCGGCGACGATGAGCGAAAGGTCGAGCGACAGGATGCGCTTGTCGGCGAGGAACGGCGGAACATCTCCGTCGGAGATGCGCTGCGCGAGTCCTTCAACGATGGCGGTCTTCCCGACGCCGGGTTCGCCGATCAGCACCGGGTTGTTCTTGGTGCGGCGGCAGAGAATCTGGATGACGCGCTCGACTTCGCCTTCGCGTCCGACGAGCGGATCGAGCGAGCCTTCCTGAGCGGCCTGCGTCAGGTCGCGAGAGAACTCAGCGAGCAGCGAGGTCTCTTTCGGGCGCGCGGTCGTGGTCTTTTCACCCGACGTGCGCGCGAGCTCCTCGCGCAGCGTTGAGAGACGGAGTCCACGCTCCATCAAAATTTCGGCGCCGAAGCACTTTTCTTCGCGCAAGATGCCGAGGAGAAGGTGTTCGGTCCCGACGTGCTTCACGCCGAGCCGCTCCGCTTCTTCGCCCGCCATATTAAGGATGCGCTTACACTCCGCGCTCAGCGGCACTTCAACAGATGTTGAAATGCGTTCACGGATAGTGATGCGTGCTTCGATTTCTTTGCGGATCGATTCGATCGAACCCTGCTGGCGCAGGAAACGATTCGCCAGCGCTTTATCCTCGCGCATCAAGCCGAGCAACAGGTGTTCGGTCTCGATGTACGGGCTGCCGTATTGGCTGGCTTCGTACCGAGCAAAGAATATGACGCGTCGCGCTTTTTCTGTATACCGTTCGAACACGATTAGCTCGCTTCTCCCCCTGGGGCCCAACTCGTTTTGGCCAAAGCCTCACGAGTCTTCAGAACACCGTGCTCCAGTCCCAGAATCCGGTCACATCGCGCGGCGAGCTCCAGATTGTGCGTCGCGATTAACGACGTCAACTGGTACGTGCGATGCAGCCTTTCCAGCAACTCAAACACGGCCCAAGCATTCTGCTCGTCCAAATCTCCGGTGGGTTCATCTGCCAGCAGCACGGCCGGCTCGGTGACAAGCGCCCGAGCGATCGCGACACGCTGCTGTTCCCCTCCGGAAAGCTCCCCTGCGCGGTGGTCGGCTCGATTTGCGAGCCCTACTTCCGCGAGCCACTTCCGCGCTTTGTGCAGCGTGGAAGCGAAATTCTCGCCGCGCAACAACAGCGGCATTGCCACATTTTCTGCGGCTGTGAAATCCGGCAATAACTGATGCCGCTGCCACAAAAAACCGACCGCGCGGTTGCGAAATTCAGCTACGGCCGCGTCTTGATTCGATTCAATGGCTTTCGAAGCGAAGTATACTGTACCGCTTGTTGGCGTGTCTAGCGCAGCCAGCAGGTGCAACAAAGTACTTTTGCCCGCACCCGATGGCGCAACGATCGCAACCATCTCTCCGCGGTGCAAAATCAAATTCGCGTCGTTCAAAATCACTAAACTCTTCTCGCCGGCGCCGTAAGTCTTCTTTAAATTTCGTCCTTCGAGAATTGCGGACGCAGAGACAGACGAAAACGATGTGTTGGAATTGACCTGAGCCGCGTTGTTTTCGCCCTGCAACATTCGTTGGCGCTACCCTCGTGACGCTGTCGTTACGACCCGAACTAATATGTTAGATGCATAGGGTGCAATCGAAGTGCCGTCCAATGCCCCACCTGAATGGCTAGGGACGGCCTATTTTCTTCCCTTTTCCTGTACTCGATTGCCCGTTCCAAAGCGCCTAGCATCCGGCTCACTTTGAAACGCCAATAATCCCTTTATTTCCAACGTCTTGAGATTGCCTCTCGACCGCACCTTGCCCGGCTGCTGCCTTGAGGCCTCTGCCCCTGCTTCTCTAGCCTCTACAGGGAGCAACCCGGACGCCAAAATCTGACCCATTCTCTTGCACTTAACCGTTCTTCCTTTGACCTCGCCACTGCCATCGGCCGCTTTCAGCTCGTTCCTTTTTCCGCCTCGTTCGAATTCGATTTTTCGACGTTGCGAATTCTCCATCGATATCTTTTGTATCCTCAAAGCTCGCCACTCACTCAAAACGAAGGATTTCTACCGGTAAGAGACGCGATGCCGC
>DATAMU010000156.1:0-5124 GCA_036266605.1 Candidatus Acidiferrum sp.
GCCCTTCAACTGGATGGGCCGCCTCCGCATCACCGGCGGCCGCACCAACGTCTGGGGCCGCGTCAGCCTCCGCTTCAGCGATCAGGATTTCAAATCCGCCTCGCACGACGGCTACGGCGAAGACTGGCCCATCAGCTACGCCGACATCGCCCCTTACTACGACATCGTCGAAAAATACGTTGGCATCACCGGCATGGCCGAAGGCCTCGAACACTTGCCCGACGGCCAATTTCAGCCGCCAATGCCTCTCACGTGTCAGGAAACAATCTTCCGCGAGCGCGTCAAAGCAAAATTCGGCCGCACCGTCACGCTAGCCCGCTCCGCAAATCTCACCAAGCCCATCAACGGCCGCGGCCCATGCCACTACTGCGGCCCCTGTGAACGCGGCTGCGTCACCCATTCCTATTTCAATTCTTCCTTCACCACCGTTCCGGATGCGCTCAAGACCGGCAAGTGCAAACTCATCTCCAACGCGATGGTCCACAAAATTCTCATGGACCCCGCCACCAATCGCGCCCGCGGTCTCCTCTACGTCGATCGCATAACAAAAAAATCCCACGAGCTCACCGCCCGCGCCGTAGTCCTCTGCGCTCAGTCGCAGGAATCCACGCGCATCCTCCTCAACTCCGGAACACGCGAACATCCCACTGGTCTCGCCAATTCCAGCGGCGCACTCGGCCACTACCTCACCGCCCACGTTCGCAGCGGCGGCGGCAAAGGCGAATTCCCCCAGTTCAGCCACAAGAAAACCGCCTCTGGCCCCAACAAGCCCGTCGGCATTTACGTCGCCCGCTTCCGCAATCTCAAAAACGATCCGCCCTACAAAAAATTCCTCCGTGGCTACGGCTACGAAGGCGAATCCGCCTCCAATTTCAATTTCGCCGCCCCTGGCTTCGGCAACAGTTTCAAACAATCCGTCCTGCAATCTCGCGAAACTTTCGAGATCACCGGCTTCGGCGAAGTCCTCCCGCGTTTCGACAATTTCGTCGAGATCGATCCCGAGAAAAAAGACATCTTCGGCATCCCCGTCCTCAAAATTCACATGTCCGATCACGAAAATGAACGCGCCATGATCAAAGACATGGGCGACACTGCCGGAGAAATGCTCGAAGCCGCCGGCGCCAAAAACGTCCGCACCTACGCCAACCCGTCCGCCCCGCGTTGGGCCCTGCACGAAGCCGGCATCGCCCGCATGGGCGCCGACCCAAAAAAATCAGTCCTCAACCAATTCCAGCAAACCCACGACGTAAAAAACGTCTTCGTCATGGACGCCAGCGGCTTCACCACCAACCCCTGCCAAAATCCCACCCTGACAATCATGTCCCTAGCCGTCCGCTCCTGCGACCACCTAATGGACGAAATGAAAAAGCAAAATCTCTAGCTGCAACGTCTCTTGGGTTTTCCTGTCAACTTTCAATTGTCGACTGTCAACTCTCTTCACCCTCACTTCACTCGATACAACAAGCACCCATGTGCCGCCACGCTTCCAGCCATCGCATCTGCCGCAGCCAAATCCTTCTGCGCCCACAAATCCCTCACCGCATGCGATCCTGCCGGAATCCCCAAATCGCTCCACGAGTAATGCAAACTCTGCGCAGCATCCTTCAAAAAAAAAACCGCGACATACCACCCATCTCCATCCGTCGGCCGCGCCGTCACACCACCGCCGAATCCGTCGAAACAGCCGCGCGATTGTCTCTCGACCTCTGATCCACCGCGATCACTTCCGGATTGCTCAGCAACGAAATCGTCCATGCATCGCTCTTCGGCAGATTCGCCCCCACCATCAGCGGCGACCGAAAAATACTCCACAGCGTCACCATCGTCCGCTGCTCATCATGCGTCAATCGTGACACTCGCGACTTGCCCCAACCCGGCGCCGGCCCCAGATATCCCAACGGCAACATGTCCGCATCCGGCCAGCCCCCCGGCTGCCACATTCCCGCCCACTTCGCCACGCGCGGAAACTGATCTCCCAATCCCTGCGGATACGAAACGTCGCTGTGCCACAAATCCCAAACATCATCCGAAATCCGCCACAAATTCGCATACTTCCGCATCTCATCGATCTTTTCGATCGGCGCCGCGCCCGGAGACAAACTCAACACAATCGGCCGCCCCGTCTTCCGCAGCGCTGTACTCAGCATCCGAATGTCCTCGCCCTTGTACGGCCGGCTGCTGATGCAATCCACCTTGATAAAATCCACGCCCCAGCTCGCGTACAACTGCGCGATCGAATCGTAATAAGCCTGGGCCGCCGCGCCGCCGTCACCATCCGTCTTCATCCCATAGTTGTCGTAATTCCACGCGCACGTATCCGTAGTATTCGCCGCATCCACTGCATGAAATGTAGAAGAGTCGATCGCCAAATTCTTCTCCACCGCGCGCTTCGGAATCCCCTGCAAAATGTGAATCCCGAATTTCAATCCCAGCGAATGCGTCCAGTCCGCCAGCGGCTTGAATCCTGCGCCGCCCGCCGAAGAAGGGAATCGCTTCGGCGCCGGGACATACCGTCCGTAATCGTCAAAAGCATATTCCGATGTTTTTGAATTTCCTTCAGGCGTCGGATTCGTGACGAACCACTCCATGTCCACGACCGCGTACTGCCATCCAAATTGTTTCAAGTGATCGGCAAGAAATTGCGCGTTCTCGCGAAAGTCCGCTTCAGACACCGTCGTCCCAAACGAATCCCAACTGTTCCACCCCATCGGTGGCGTAGCCGCCAGATCCGCGCCAGTCGTAGCACTTGCCGGCGCCGCAACCGGAATCTCCACCACCGGCCGCCGGTACCCCGCGATAAAAATCCAAGTCACCGCCCCAACAAAAAACGCAACGCAAACCGCCACCACCAAAAATAACTTTTGCTTCATCGCTTCCCCGGTAGCGCCAACGTCCCGCCGGCGTTTTTCCCAAGCCGCAGCAACACGTTGCATTGTAAAAGGAGAGCGCGGCGACAGTGCGATTTTTCTGAAAGCTTTGTGGGTCCCGGCTTCAGCCGCGACATCACCAGCGACCGGACGAAAAGGCTTCAGCCCCTGAAGTAACTTCCGCTACTCGAAATCCGCCTCGGCCACGGGCAACTTGTCTCCGTCCTTCGCGATCCACACATACAGCGCCGGCAGCAAGAAAATGCTCAGCAACATCGCCCCAATCAATCCGCCGACTATCACAATCGCAAACGGCCGCTGTGAATCCGACCCAATCCCCCGCGACAGCGCCGCGGGTAAAAGCCCCAAAATCGCCACCAGCATCGTCATCAAAATCGGCCGAAACCGCAGCACCGCTCCCTCGATCGCCGCATCCTCAATCGTATGCCCCGACGCCCGTAGTTGATTGATGTACTCGAGCATGATCACGCCCGTCTCCACCGACACGCCAAACAGCGCCAAAAATCCCACGCCCGACGACACACTCAAATGCGTCCCCGTCAGCAACAGCGCCAGCAACCCGCCAATCGGCGCAATCGCCACGTTCCCTAAAATTAGCCCCGCCCACTTCGGCGATCCGAACATCAGATACAAAATAATAAAAATCACCAGCAGCGTAATCGGCACCACGATCGCCAGCCGCCGTTGCGATCGCTTCTGGCTCTCATACTCCCCGGCCCAATCGATGTGATAGCCAACCGGCAATTTCACCTGCGCCTTCACCGCGCTCATCGCTTCTTCTACCGCGCTCCCCAGATCGCGCCCGCGCACGCTGTATTTGATCGCCACATACCGCGAATTTTCTTCGCGGCTGATCTGCGAAGCTCCATCCGCCACAGTAATATTCGCCAGTTGCGACAACGCCACGCGCTCCCCGCTCGGCGCCACCAGCCGGACATTTTCGATCGCCTCTTTCGTGTCGCGATACGGCGCTTCGTACCGCGCCACCAAGTCGTACCGCTGCTCGCCTTGCAAAACCTGGCTCACCGCCTTGCCACCGATCGCTGTCTCCACCGCGTCCTGCACATCAGAAACGTTGATCCCATGCCGCGCCGCTTGCGTCCGATCCACCGAAATATTCAAATTTGGCTGCCCCAACACGCGAAACAATCCCAAATCTTCGACGCCCGCCACCTTCCGCATCACGCTGACAACTTCATCGCCCTTTTCTTCCAGTGTTTTCAAATCATCGCCATACAATTTGATCGCCAGTTCGCCCTTCACGCCGCTGACCGCTTCTTCCATGTTGTCCGAGATCGGCTGCGAAAAATTCCAGAGCACTCCGGGAATTTTCTCCAGCTCGCGATCCATCGCCGCAATCAGCTCTTCCTTGTTCTCGCGAAACACGCCGCGCCACTCATCCTTCGGCTTCAAATCGACAAAATACTCCGTATTAAAAAATCCGGTCGCATCCGTCCCATCGTCTGGACGCCCGACTTGCGACACCACCTGCTTCACTTCCGGAAACGACGCCAAAATATCCCGCGCCTGAGTCGCCAGCCGCGTTGATTCCGTCGGGCCCGTGCTCGGCGCCAGCGTCCCGCGCACCCAGATCGCGCCTTCATCGAGGTGCGGCAAAAATTCCGATCCGATCACGCCGCTCATCATCAAAAACACCGCCACCAGAAATGCCGCCGCCCCCGCTCCCACCAAAACCAGCCGATGCTCGATCGCCCACTTCACCGCCGGCTTGTACCAGTTCCGCAAAAAATCCATCACCGGGTTGTGCCACTCTTTCACCCCGTGATTGAACTGTAGCAGCGCCAGCACCGGCGCCAGCAAAATCGCAAACACCAGCGCACCCAGTAGCGCGAACGAAACCGTCCACGCCATCGGCTTGAACAGCCGCCCTTCGACGCTCTGCAGAGTGAAAATCGGCAAATACGCCGTGATGATGATCGCGCGCGCATAAAACACCGGCCGCAACACTTCCATCACCGCATCACGAATTTTCTCCAGCGGTGACTTGTGCGCGTTCGCCGACAAGCTGAAGTGCCGGACGATGTTCTCGATGATGACGACCGTGCCGTCCACCACCATTCCAAAATCCAAAGCACCCAGCGACAGCAAGTTCGCCGGAATCTTGTTGAGATCGAGACAGATCGAGGCAAACAGCAGCGAAAAGGGAATCGTGAGCGCCACAATCAGCGCCCCGCGAAAATTCCCTAGAAAGAAAAACAAGATCACCGAGACGAGC
>DATAMU010000157.1:0-5155 GCA_036266605.1 Candidatus Acidiferrum sp.
ATCCTAGGTTGAACGAAAATTTCGCGACGTGAAACATCGGTGGCAAATCTTTGCGATTGTGCAACCGGATCGACAACTCTTCGCCGGTAACACCCAGATCAGGCAAAACCCGAACGTGCAATTCCCCCAAATCCACATCACTCTGAAATTTTTGTTGGAGTTGTTCGACGACAAAGTCTCGCACGCGATCGTCGATGTTGCGTAATTTCACCGACACAAAAATGCCCAACCCGGCTAGCAACCCGATCAGAATGCCGACAACATAAGGCCACTTGCGGCGTGGCCGCGATTCACCGTCAGACACGTAGTGCTCCTGGACCTGGGTTCGCCCCTAAATGCTAGAGCCGAACGTTTGAAGGTTGTAGCTTTGATGCACTATCGAAGAGTTTGGAACAACTCCGGATGGACGGGATGTGCCGCGCTCGCACTGGCGGTAACGTTCACGGTCGCATCGACAGGTAACGTCACCGGCGGCAAGCAAACTTCGTTGTTGCAGGCTTGATAGCGTAGTTTCAGCGGGATGTGCTGCGCGCCGGTCGGCGCGTCCGCGAGCGCGGTCACTGGAACTTTCAGGACAACGGTCTTTTCGTAAACATTCAGCGGCGTCTTGGAAAACGTGAACGTGTGAAGCTCGCCTTCCGGATATGTCACATCTCCCATTTTAAATCCCGTCGCGCCGTCTGTTTTCAAATCTGTAGCAATCAGATATTCCGCCGACTTCTTCCGCGCGTTGACGTGAAACCCTTCGCGAATCTTCATCACAACGGCGATCTGAAATTCCTTGCCGCGCGCCACCGGGTCGTACGAAGCCACGGCAGTCGGAGCCACAACATCTTTCGGTGACGGCACCTGTGGCGTAGCGCGCGTTCTCACGCTCGCGACAACGGCAACTAGTGCGAGTACATAAATTGCCTCGCTGGCAAATCGCACGGCCCGAAGTGGCCAGCTCGAAGGTTTACCGCCAGTGTTCGCCCGGCCGTTTCCCGATTTGCTGTGAGAAAGATTCAAACGGTCACCTGTTCGCCGAGTTGCTGCGAGACTACGCGGCTCATCACGCCGCGCAAATCCTCACCAGTTTTCTCCAGAACGAATGCGTTGCGCGACTCATTCCAGCCCAGCTTGAAACTGGTGGAAAGCGCCGAAATCCAGATCTCGCGAATCGGCGTGTTCGGCGAAATCACAAATTTCACTTCTTCTGGCTCCTCGAAAATTACTTCGAGCTTGCCGCTCTCGCCTTCGACGTCGAAGCCGTGCTCGTCGCCCAGTGTCAGCAACCGCTTCTTCAAATCCTCAAACGCGCTGTCCGCTTTTTTCTGAAAATCTTTTTCGTCGATCATTTTCGGAGAATATCAGTTTTTGAGTTCGTAAGCATCGCGCCATCGATCGGCAAATACTCTTCGTTCCTTTTGACTTTCAACTGTCGACGTTCGACTTCTTCAGAGCTGTGCCTGAATCGCATTCACGATGTCGTCGCTGCTGATGATCCCGGTGATGTGTTTCACTTGCTTGCCGTCGCGGCTCAGCAGGATGCTCGTCGGATAGCCAAGCAGCCCGCCGAATTTGTCTCCCGCCGCGTCGTTGCCGATCACGATCGGATAATTCATCGTCGATTTTCCGGCGTCGGTATCGAACTTTTCCTTCTGCACAAACGGTGCAACCGCGCTCCTGCCTTCATCGTCCATCGCAATTCCCAGCACCGTAAATCCCTGCGGACCGTATTTCTGCTGCAACTCGATCAATTCCGGAATTTCGATCTTGCACGGCTCGCACCACGTCGCCCAAAAATTCACGAGCACCACTTTGCCTTTCAGCGAAGCGAGGCTCACGTCTTTCCCGTCGAGATCTTTCAGCGTGAGCTCCGGCTCGGGCTTCGACTCGTCTTTGGAGTCCGTCTTCGTAAGCGACGCCGCCGAAGTTTTCGGCAGCCGCGTCGCCTTGTCGGCAAAGTGCGCCGCAACAACGATGATCGCCAGAATTGCGATCACGATAATCGCCGGCTTCATCATTCCGCCGGAGCTTGGCTGCGAACCGCCCGCCGCACCGGCAGGGTTCGCCGCCGCCGCGAGTTCTGGAGAGCTGTTTTGAGTTTCACCAGGTGTCATGTCACGTTATCCTTCGCGAACCATTTTCGCAGAACCCGAAAGCCTCTTCCAGCGTTGGATATCTGGCAGACATCCTCGCTATCCGCGACGCCGCTCTCTGTTAGATGCACCATTGCTTCATAGGTGCTCTGCTACTTTGCTCCTGTTAGCGCGTGCTCAAGCCACAAAACGAACGAGTTCAAGAAGCTGAGCTTCGTCACCAGCCACGTCAAGCGGTTAAAGAAAACCAAAACGCCGACGAAAAGGAGCAGCGCGCCGCTGAATAGTTCGACGGCGTGGAGATATTTTCGGAAGCCTTGATAAAACTTCATGAACTGGCCGATGCCGAGTGCGGTCAGCAAAAACGGAACCGCGAGACCGGCGGAATACACCGCGAGCAGCAACACACCTCGCGCGATCGTGTCACTGGCCGCAGCAAGTGCCAGCACCGCAGTCAGGATCGGACCGATACACGGCGTCCATCCGAACGCGAACGCGAAGCCCAGAAGAAAACCGCTCATGATGCCGGGCTTGTTGCCACCGCTGCGCAGATGCACATCGCGGTTGAGCCAGCGCGTCAGCGCCGGTCCGAAGAATCCAATCACCGAGAGCGAGAAGAAATGGACAGCGCCAAGGCCGGCAAACAGCGGTCCACCGTGGACGAGCGCGATCACACCGAGGATCGCGAGAATAATTCCGAGAATGATTCCGACTCGGACCGTCAGTTTTATGAGAACGCCGAGCAGGTGCAGCCCGAAGAGAAGAATGAGCGCGCCTGCGATCGGAGCCAGCGTGGTGCGATGCTGGCCGAGGAATCCGCCGACGGCGCTGGCGGAAGCGCCAAACGTGATGAAGACCGCGGAGAATCCGAAGACGAAGGCGAGCGCCGAAGCGAAGAGCCCCGAGCGCGGCGCCTGACCCTGGCGCAACTGCTCCATGCCGATGCCCGAGAGCATGGAGATGTATCCGGGCACCAGCGGCAACACGCACGGAGACAAAAACGAAATCAGCCCCGCGAGAAACGCTCCAGCTAGAGAGACATCTGTCATTCCCGATTCGTCCTCACTTCAGTGACGCGACATCGTTAACTCGTTCGGTGGGCGAAGCGATTTCGCGACGCCTGCTCGGCACAACTGCGTTGGCCTTCTTCCAGAAAGGCCGAAAGTCTAATAGCGCCATCGGCCACCGAGCAATTTCGTATTGTCCCATATCCAGGGCCGCCAACCTGTTCCTCAAACGAGCGCTGACAAACTGTTGACCGCCGCAGCGAACTGCGTATTCCGGGACGCCGAAGATTTAACGTCTGACCCAGGCGCTTCGTGACATATATACGAAAGCCAAATGCCGACAGATGATGGTTTTGCATGGCGGGTGGCGACGACGCCCCAGTCAATGAAACACTAAAGGATTACTGTTCAATAGTTTACGGCCTGTCGAATTGGCATCGCTGATGCATTCTCTCGCCCCGGCAGTGGACCCGCCGGCTGCCCAGGACGGACCATGCATTGGACGCCCAATCGAGTCACTTGCCTCCGTGTCGCGGTCGGATTCGCGGCTGTGTTTCTGTTTGGCCGCGGACCTTGGCTCAACCTGGGCGCAGTCGCGTTAACGGTTGCGAGCATTGGCTTAGACGCGCTCGATGGACATATCGCTCGGCGGAAAAATCTAGCGACGCCGGTGGGCGCGCAGATCGACATTCTGGGCGATCGCATGATCGAGAATGTTTACTTCACCTATTTCGCGGTGGTCGGAATGGTTTCGCTGTGGCTGCCGGTTTTCTTTTTTGCGCGCGGCGCAGCCACGGATTTTCTGCGCGGTCTCGCCTCGAAAGCCGGCTATTCGGGCTGGGGCGCGAATGCGATGCTGCAGACGTGGTGGGGACGCACGTTGGTCGGCTCACGCTGGAGCCGCGGACTGTACGCGGGGATGAAATGCCTTTGCTTCTGCTATCTCGGCCTTGAACTCGCGCTCACGCGCGGACCGGTGGCGCTGATCGGTGGACTCACGCCGGCGGCGCACGCGGCGATCCGCAATGGCGCGGTTGCACTGACTTCGGCGACGGCGGTGTTTTGTTTCGTGCGTGCGATTCCGGTTCTGGTGGAGGGCTGGCAGTACATAGCAGGAAGCATCGGGGCGGGAAGTATTGCGCCGGTCACTACCGCAAAAATGGCAGTCGCGAAAGTTTCGGTGAGGAAGACGGCATGAAGCCCGTTACTCACATCGACAGCTCAATGGCGTATCGCGTTCTTGAAACAGATGCGACCCGAGCTGCCGCGTTTTTCGACATCGACGGAACGCTGCTGCCACTTCCATCGCTCGAGCGGCGCTTCGTTGCGGAATTGCGAAGCGAAGGCCTGATTCCAGCCGCAAACTATTTGCGGTGGATGGCCGCAGCGATACGGCTCGCGCCGCGCGGCGTCTTGCACTCGATTCACAGTAACAAGGCGCACCTGCGAAATGTGCCGGTGCGCGCGTTGTCTTTTCGAGAGCTTGCGTTTTTCCCGGCCGCGGTTCGCCGTGTGGCGTGGCATTTGTCACAAGGGCATTCGGTAATTCTGGTTTCTGGCACGCTGGATTTTCTGGCCCGAGAAGCCGCGCTGGCACTGACACTGCGTCTCGCCACGCGCGGCGTTACGGCAAAAATCGGAGTTTGCGCGACACGCGCGGAGCGAATCGGGAGCCGTTACACCGGAAAGATTGTTGGCGCGGCGAATTTTGCGGAAGAGAAGATGATTTCCATCCGCCGCATCGCCGATGAAAACGACTTCGAACTTACTCGCTGCTATGCATACAGCGACGCAGCGCACGATCGCTGGATGCTCGGCGCTGTGGGCAGGCCTGCCGCGGTGAATCCTTCGCCAGAGTTGCGCCGCATCGCGATGCTGCGGCATTGGCCGATTTTTGATTGGTCTCTCGGCGAGACTGGCGAAACGAAAGCGCCGACAGAATTCGACACGACATTTTTTCGCGGTATTCCATCGGAGAACGTGCAATGAAGCCCCCCTATGAAGTCGAACAAACGAGCCGAAAGCCATCGGCGAACTGGCAGAGGCGTACGGCCGTAGCTACGACCG
>DATAMU010000158.1:0-3466 GCA_036266605.1 Candidatus Acidiferrum sp.
CAAAAACATTGGGGGTGTACCCCTTTCCGTCCCATTTTGGAACGCATCCGCGCGAAAACCCAACCACTCCCCGAGAGGATCGTCAGTCCGCCTCGAATGTCTTAACGCCGAAAATCCAGCCGCATACCCTCAATCCCAACAAACCTTTTACAATCACATTCTTGCGCGGCCTGCGCGTGCAAACTACCTGGAATCACATCCTTACGCAAAAACACCCGGGGGAGGGTCTCACCCCTGCCACTCATCCCATTGACCTCGCTGCTCACCCAACGCTATTGTCTCCAGTCAAATAGCCTAACTTTCGCAGAGGCAGGGGTGTCGCAAGTGGTGGATAACACCGACAAATCCTCCCGAAACTCGTTGCGCGGCGCCGCTCCGGCGTCTCTCGCGCTGGTCTTCCTCTTTGGCCTTTTCGCGCCGGCTTCGCGGGCGCAGTTCGGAGGCCGCTCACAGAACACCAATCCGTTTCCCGCGCAGGACGCACTCGTCACCGTTGTCGTTAATGTCCGCGAGATGGGCGGCGGTCCGTTGGAAGGAGGTGCCTTCGTCAAACTGACGTCGGATTTCAAAGGTTTGCATCTCACTTCATCGACGCACGATGCTGGCGCCGCGACTTTCCCTTCCGTGAGCAGCGGTGACTATCAGATCGAAGTCTCTTCGTCCGGATACAAAACCCACACGGAGTCAGCTGCGGTAATGGCTGGCCCGTCGTCGTACAACGTTTACATTTATTGCAACCCGAATCGGCCGCGGGTGACGCGTCCGCGCCATCCAGCGGCACAAGGATGACTCCGAAGCTGCAATCAGAAATCGACAAAGCCGCCGAAAAAATGCGCAAGCAGCAATTCGATGAAGCGCAGAAACATTTTGAGAAAGCCGCCAAGATGGCGCCCGGAAACCCCGACGTTCAATACATGTGGGGAATGCTCGAGTACTACCAGCAGCACTACGATCTGGCGCGCACCAAGTTGGAAACCGCGATTTCGATCAATCCAAGGCACGAGCGCGCGATGGTCTCGCTGGGAGAAATTCAGCTTCGCCAAAAGCAATCCGCTCAGGCGGTACAAACTCTTGAAAAAGCATTTCTGGTGAATGGCGCCGATTGGCGCATGCACTACTTACTCGCTTTCGCCTATGCCGATGAAAAGAATTTTGCAAAGGCGGAAACGCACGCGCAGCGCGCCGCCGATCTCGGGGGCAAAGCGCACGGCGCGCAAGCACGCATCTTGCTCGGCCGTATTCTTACGTCCGACCGAAAGCTCGCTGACGCCCGCAACACTTTCAACAGCGTGATTCGCGACTTCCCCGCCGATCTCCTCGCGACGAAGGATGCGCAGGCTGGACTTGTTGCCGTGGACAAAGCCGCGGAACCTCCCGCTACAAGCCTCGTTCCCGCATCGGCATCGGCCTTGAACACTTCCCCGAGAACATCTGCAAGCTCATCGGTCGAAAATTCTTCGACCGCAAGCCTGAATCCCGCGCCGACTCCGCCGATGTCGCTTCGTCCGTGGGCTCCCCCCGACATCGACGCAAAAGAATACGTCGTCGCTCCCGACGTTCCTTGTTCGCTCGAAACCGTCCTGCAACGAACGCAAATGCGTACGATGAAACAAATCGCCAATTTCGAGAAATTCATGGCGACCGAACACATCGAGCACCAAGAGATCGACGCCTACGGAAATCCGGGACAAATCCGGTCGAAAGACTTCACCTATCTCGTGTTCATCCGTAAAAGAAAAGACGGATCGTTGTCGCTCGAAGAGGAACGCGACGGCGGCGAAAATCTCAGCGAATTTCCGACGTCGCTCGCTTCGCGCGGCCTGGTCGGACTCGGCGTGTTTCTCTTCGATCCGGAATATCAGGACGACGTGACATATCGCTGCGAAGGACTGAGCGAATGGCGCGGGCAAGCCGCGTGGGAAATCCGCTTCGAGCAAAAGCGCGAGGTCGAATCGCGCTTGATGACCTGGCGCAACAATCGTGGCCTCTTCCCTGTCGCGCTAAAAGGCCGCGCGTGGATTTCTTCAACCACCTACGACGTAATCCACCTCGAAACCGATTTACGCGATCCGATGGCGGAACTAGAACTCGATCGGGACCACCTCGCCGTCGACTACGGCCCCGTCAATTTCAATCACGGCCAGACCTCACTCTGGCTGCCGTGGTACGCCGAAATGTACCTACAGCTTCACAACAAGCGCTACCACCACCGCCACATGCTCACGAATTACGCGCTCTTCTCCGTAGACACCGACAACCAAATCCGCGCCCCGAAAGAAAACAAGAAACCAGATTAAAAATAAAAACGCCCCGGAATTTCCGAGGCGCTTCCATTTGATCGAATTGTCTCAGCCTGCTTGATCGACTTCGGCCACGGGCTGAAACAAAGGCCGAAGCGTTGGCGAAACGCGCCCCGCATCGCGGCGCGAGTCGCGCTCAGCCGGGAACTTACTTCTGCGGCTTTGGCGCTGCTGCCGCCGGCTTCGGAGTCGTCGTGCCGCCCGCTGGCCGCGCCGGAGTTGTTGCTGCCGCACCGCCCTTCGCGGGATACGCGTTGTCGTAGAGCTTGACGATTTCCGCAGTGATGTCGATGTTCGGCGAAACGAAGAGGACCGGCGTATTCTGCGCCGAGGAATCGAGCACAACAACGATGCCGTTTTCACGCGCATAACGATCGAGCACATCGACCATTTTGCGGCCGATGCGATCGAACACGTCGGCCTGCGCACCCTGCACGTCTTCCTGATACTCGTCCTGCTTGCGCTGGAGCTGGCGCGCCATCGATTCGCCCTGGCGCTGCAAGCGAGTTGCTTCTTCCTGGCTCAGTTTGCCCTGGCCGGATTCGAGGCGCTGACGAATGTCGTTGATCTGCTTGTTCATGTTTTCGAGTTCGCTCTGGCGCGAAGCGAACTGCGATTGTAATTCGGCGCTGGCCTGCTTGCCTTCGGCGGTCTGAGCAATGGCCGCGCGGATGTTGATCACGCCGGTCTTGCCGGCAGTTGCGGATCCCGCGGCGGCAGCCTGGGCGTGTGCGCCGGCGGTCGCGAACAGAGCCGCGCCGGCCAGCAGAGCCGCGCGCATCAGTTGGCCGCGAAACCGCGAAGCGGTGGTAATTCTCGAATTCACTGTATTTCTCCTTGTACTCAAAAAAATATTCACAAAATTTTGCCTTACCAATTCGTGCTCGGGACTTCGCCTTGCAATTCCGTACTGAGAATTTCGTCTTACAAATTCGTACTTAAGTTTCCCGTGCTGCAAAATCGTACTTCTCAATCTCATTCGAAGATTTCGTCTCCGAAGCCTTGGCCGTGAACACCGGCTGCGAATTCCGACTGCGGTCCTATCTAAGGAACTTGGGTGACCGGCCGACTCCAAGCGCGGCTCGCCCTCGAAACTCCTTAAAAAGACGCTCGTGCAGCCGTCTTGTTAGCGAGATCGATTGGCTTGTATCGATTCCCCACAGAGG
>DATAMU010000159.1:0-5028 GCA_036266605.1 Candidatus Acidiferrum sp.
TCACTGTCGACCGTGAACTCTCTTCTCCTCTTCGCTGTCTGACACATAAGCCATCTCAATACGCGAAGTAATTACTTCCAATGAGAAGCCACTCAGTCGCTTCACATAAAATATTTGCATGACCCAAACCTGGAACCCCGAAACCTATGCCCGCGACGCGCGCTTCGTCTCCGACCTCGGCGCCCCCGTCCTCGACCTCCTCGCTCCACAACCCGCCGAACGCATCCTCGATCTCGGCTGTGGTGACGGCGTCCTCACCGCCAAACTGCAATCCCTCGGCTGCGACGTCCTCGGCGTTGACGCCAGCGCCGCCCAGGTCGAAGCCACAAAAAAACTCGGCGTCTCCGCGCAAACCATCGACGGCGAAAATCTCCGTTTCGAAAACGAATTCGACGCCGTCTTCAGCAACGCCGCCCTGCACTGGATGCGTAACAATCCCGACGCCGTCATCGCCGGTGTGCACCGCGCACTCCGCCCCGGCGGCCGCTTCGTCGCCGAAATGGGCGGCGCTCGTTGCGTGGAAAAAATAAGGACGGCTCTCATCGCCGCCCTCGACCGCCGCAACATCGACGGAAAATCCGCCGACCTCTGGTTTTTTCCTACCGTCGAAGATTACTCCGCGCGCCTCGCCCGCGGTGGATTCACCATCGACTACATCGCTCTGATCCCGCGCCCCACGCCGCTACCCGGCGACGTCATCGCGTGGCTCCGCGTCTTCGCCCACAATTTCACCGACAGACTCCCGCCGCAAGATCGCGACTCCTACCTCGAAGAAGTCCAAGCCGCCCTCAAACCCCAACTCTGCGACGCGAATGGCAAATGGACCGCCGACTATACCCGCCTCCGCTTCAAAGCAACGAAGTCAAGGTAGCGCGGGTTGCCGATTCTCCATTTTCCGATTTCCCTTTTCCAATTTCCGAACACTCAATTCCCAAACTGCCGAAAATGATGATCCATATGCAGCCATCCCCAGCGCATCCAATCCTCGTCGCTCATGTCTCCGAAAAACGGATGCGGCTTCCACGCGAAGTCTCGCGGAAACATTATGAATCGCTCCACCAACCGCTCAAGCTCACCAACATCCGCGCGAAACTCCACAGGCTTCGTCCCCAATTTCATCTGATCCACTTCCGGCATCGTCGGCGTCCCGCGCGTCCACATCAGCGGTGAATACAACGCCACCCATTTCACCAGCTTGCCGATCAACATCGGCTTCCCCGACAGCTGAATGTCGCCCATCACGCCCTTAAATGAATCGTTCAAGTGACAAATCGCCTGGTGCGCGTTCATCTTTCCCCATTGCCGCGGGCTGTCCGCCCTCATTTTCCCCAGCCGGCCCATGATCGCCTGCCGATCAGCCGTACTCGCCAGACTTCCCTTCTTCATCGCTACCTCGCTCGCCGCCCATTATTTTCAACAACTTCGCCGCATCACCCGAGTCTATCCTGACCAATTCCAACGGCCGTACGCAATGAAAACCATCCCGCCGACAAAAAAATTGCATCGTCACGGAACATTTCTTTGACCAAAGCCGTTCTACCCATAGACAATCTATCCCTAAGCTACTTTCCGACGTCTATGCCGTCGGAGCGCACATCACGCAGAGGAACCCGATCGAACCATGACCAAGCCCGACCTGCTCCCCGGCACTCTCGACATGCTCATCCTCAAGACGCTAACCCGCGCGCCTTTACACGGTTACGGCATCGCGCTCTCCATCAAGCGCATCTCGCAAGACGTCCTGACCGTCGAAGAAGGCTCGCTCTATCCCGCGCTCCAGCGCCTACTAATCCAAGGTTGGGTCAAAGCCGAATGGAAAATGACCGAAACCAATCGCCGAGCCCGCTTTTACACGCTTACCGCCGCCGGCCGCAAACAACTCGGCGCCGAACTCTCTCAATTTCACCAACTCATCGCGGCGATCACTCGCGTATTGCAAGACCAGGACGCTTAACCGAAGCCAGGAGCCAATCATGCCCAACTCACTTCGACGTCTCTTCAACAAACTCCGCTTCTTCGCCCGCCGCGAAAAGTTCGACAACGACCTCGCCGAAGAAATGGCCTACCACCGCGAACTAAAACAGCGCGACCTCGAAGCCTCCAACCCCGCGCTCACCGCAAGGGACGCCCGCCACGCCACCAACCGCGAATTCGGCAACGACCTCTACCATCGCGACCAAAGCCGCGACGTCATCGGCTTCTGGTTTGAGACGACCCTGCAAGACTTCCGTTTCTCGCTCCGCCAGCTGCGCAAAAATCTCGGCTTTACCGTCACCGCCATCCTCATGCTCGCGCTCGGCATGGCCGCGAGCGTCGCGATTTTCTCCTTCGTAGACGCCGCTCTTCTCAAACCTCTCCCTTATCGTGATCCCTCTCGCCTCGTCGGCGTATTCGAATCCATCACACTCTTCAAGCAGAGCGATCTTTCTATCCCGGACTATCTCGACTGGAAAAAACGCAACGAGGTTTTTACCTCACTCGAAATCTACACGCGCCAGGGTCTCACCCTCCTCACCAAAAATGGAGTCGAGCGCGTCAGCAGTGGCCGCGTCAGTGACGGGTTTTTTCGCGTCCTCGGCGTGACTCCCATCCTCGGTCGCGACTTCGCACCCGGCGACGACCTGGTATCCGCGCCCCGCACAACACTTCTGAGCTATTCCGCATGGTTAAAACGCTACGGCGGCAGCCCCGACATCCTCGGCCAGTCGGTCACGCTCGACGGGAAACCACACACCATCATCGGCGTGCTGCCACGCGACTTCCATTTCGTTCCAGCGGAGCCCGCCGAGTTCTGGACGGCGCTCCATCCCGAAGGACAATGCGACCTCAGCCGTGGTTGCCACTCTTTCTATGGTGTCGCTCGCCTCAAAGACGGCGTCACCCTCCAACAATCGCTCGCCAACGTCACTTCCATTGCCCAGCAACTCGAACGCGAATATCCCGACACCAATCGCGATCAAGGCGCCAACATCACTCCACTCTACGAGTACATCGTCGGCGATCTCCGCCCCATCCTCTTCGTTCTACTGGGCGGCGCCGCTCTCCTGCTCATCATCGCCGGCGTCAACATCGCCAGCTTGCTCCTCGTCCGCGCCGAGAGCCGCCGCCGCGAAATCGCTGTCCGTGGCGCGCTGGGCGCTTCGCCGGTCCGCCTGATTCGTCAGTTCGTCACCGAAGGTGTCGTCGTCGTGCTCACCGGCACCGTCTTCGGTTTGGGTCTCGCGTACGGCGGAATGCGTTTGCTCTCCGCTCTCATTCCCGCCGAATTCATGGCTCGCATGGCGTTCTGGCAAAATCTCAGTTTCAGTCCGCGCGTTCTCATGTTCGCCGGCCTGATCGCGTTTCTTGCCGCGATTCTGTTTTCGCTCACGCCCAGCGTCCGTTCCGCCGCACCCGACATGCGCGAAGATCTCGCGGAAGGTTCGCGCGGCTCGGCTGGCAACGCGTGGCGCCGCCTTGGCTCGAAACTCGTCGTGCTTGAACTCGCCACCGCCGTCGTCCTGCTCGTCATCGCCGGCCTGCTCGGTAAGAGTCTCTTCCGCCTACTCAACGTGGACACGGGCATGAATCCCGAGCACATCGCCACGCTCACGATTTCCGCCCCTGGTGCGACCTATGCGAAAGAACCACAATGGATTGCACTGAATCGCCTCATCCGCGAAAGAGTCTCGGCCATACCGGGAGTCACGAACGTCGGCACAACCAGTCTTCTCCCCGTCGATGGTTGGGGCAACACGACCTGGTTCCGGGTTCTCGGCCGCCCCTGGCACGGCGAACACAACGAAACGACCCAGCGCGACATCACCGCCGGTTACTTCAACGTGCTCGGCGCCAAGCTCCTTCGCGGCCGCAATTTCGACGAATCCGAAGATCACTCCAAACCCGCCGTTGCTATCATCAATAGCTCATTCGCACGCGTGCATTTTCCCGGCGAAGATCCGCTCGCACACCAACTCTCGCACCTCGGCAAGACTCCCGATCCCATCCAGATCATCGGCATTGTCGAAGACATCAAGGAAGGCCAGCTTGATTCACAAAATCTCCCGGTCCTCTATAACCCCTTTAATCAAAATGCCGACACCGAATTCATGCTCGCGGTGCGCACGTCGCAAGACGAAAACGCAATTCTGCCCACGCTGACCGCCACCATTCACGACATCGATCCACAAATCGTCGCCTATCGCGGCGCGACGATGACCACGCTCATTAACAATTCGATGTCCGCCTACATTCACCGCTCATCCGCCTGGCTTGTCGGTGGATTCGCCGCGCTCGCCCTTATCCTCAGCGTCGTCGGCCTCTACGGCGTCGTCGCCTACTCCGTCAGCCAGCGCACCCGCGAAATCGGAGTCCGCATGGCGCTCGGCGCGCAACAAAGCTCCGTCTATCGCCTCATCCTCAGCGAAGCCGGCCGCCTCACCAGCATCGGCATCCTCATCGGGATTGCCTGCGCCATCGGCGCCGCCGCCGCAATGCAAGCCATCCTCTTCGGCGTCCGCTCGTGGGACATCCCCACTCTCTTCGCCGTCGCCATCATCCTGACGGCCGCCGCGCTCGTCGCCAGCTTCGTCCCCGCCCGCCGCGCCGCCACCGTCGACCCCGTCGTCGCTCTCCGCACTGAGTGACGCAGCAGAGACAATCCCGCGCAACAGCAAATGAATTGTGAGTCCTGAGGCGGCGCCAAAGCCGCGCAAGGATCTCAACTGATCGTCACCTGGGACTTGCCACGAAGCGCGCTACTCCTGCACCGTAAAATCGTAAATCCTACCCGTAGCAAATCCCCCCGACCGATTCCCCCCATGCGCTCCCGCCATCGTATTCGACTCCCCGGTCCCCATAAAAAACGCGTACTCTCCCGGCTTCAGCTCTTCATTCAAGGCCACCTTGTAGGTCCGGATCCCAACGTGTTCCGCTTTAAACTCCACCTTCTTATCGTTCTTGACTCCGGACTTCCCTCCGGTAATCCCTCCAAATGATCCAACCTGAAACTCGCGCCGATTCCCCTTCTTATTCAGTTTGATCAGAACG
>DATAMU010000160.1:0-3878 GCA_036266605.1 Candidatus Acidiferrum sp.
CTCCGGAGAAGTGCAGGCCCTGGCCGAGCCAAGTGCCGAGCGTGACGTACCAGGCTCCCCAAATAAAATATTCGAGGAACATCATTGTGGACAGCCGCAGTCTCATCTGCAGGTTCACGCAGTCACCCCTTTGAGAGCCGAATCACGACATCGCTTGAAACTTGGATGCAGGCATTGTGCATTTTTCGGCGTGCGACGGCAAGACGGGCACGGCGTGCCGTGCCCGTCCGGTCATGGCAAGGCGCCACCGCACGGTTGAGTGGCGGACCATTCAAGATTTGGTGGGCTGGCGGTAGGCCGGGCCGTTGAGCCAGAGGTCGATGGGGCGCTTGATGCCGGCGGGTGGCGTGTACGGGAGCGCGACTTTGCGGCCTTCGCCGGCGGAGGCGTATCCGGCATACATCGCTTTCAGGACGACGAGCCCGTCTTCGCCGGTGGACTGAAGTTTTTCTTTGCCGCGGACGCAGCGGGCGAAATGCGTGAGTTCTTGCGGCGTGCCGTAGTTCCAGAGCTCTTCGAAAACGGGATAGGTCCAACCTTTTGTAGTGGGAGCTTTTTCGACGGCGTAGCCGTAGCCGTTCTCGCTGTAGGTGGGCATCGCGTTGCCCATGTGAAGGTTGGCGTAGCTGCAACCGTCGCTGCCGAAGACTTCGATTTTGTCGTCCATGCCGCCGCGGCGTGCCCAGGAATTTTCAATGAGGCCAGTGGCGCCGTTTTCGAATTCGACGATGCAAAGCACGTCGTCGTCGGCTTTGGTTTTGTCGGAGTGAACGTAGGTGCCCATCTGGCAGTAGACGGATTTGATGGGTGAGCGGCCGAGGAACCAGTAGGCGAAGGCGATGCCGTGGCAGCCGAGGTCCATGAGCGCGCCGCCGCCGCTGCGATTGACGTCCCAGAACCATTCGCTGTGCGGGCCGAAATGCTTTTCGCTTTGCTTGACGAGATAAATTTTGCCGAAAGCGCCAGCGTCGGCCATTTCTTTGACTTTGAGATATTTCGGCGTGAAGAGGAGTTCTTCGCCGTACATCAGAAGGACGCCGGCTTTTTTTGTGGCGGCGATCATTTCTTCGCCTTCAGCGATGGTCATGGCGAGAGGCTTTTCGACGATGACGTGCTTCCCTACCGCGGCGGCGTCTTTGGTCATCTGGCAATGGAGGCTGTTGGGGGCGCAGATGCTGATGACTTCGATGGCAGGATCCTTGAGCATTTCGCGGTAGTCGGTGTAGGCGCGGGGGATATTGAAGCGCTTGGCGAAATGTTCGGCGTTGCCGGGCGTGGGAGAGGCGACGGCGACGAGTTCGGCTTCGTGGGGCATGATTTGCAGAGAGGTGGCGTGGATGTCGGCTTGGAATTGGGAGCCGATGATGCCGATTTTTACTTTGTCGTTTGTGGCCATTTGGATCCTTGGTTCGGGGGATTCAGAAAGAGAAAAAACGGGCGCGTGGAAATTGTATCGATCTTGCGGACATGGGGCGCAGCGTGCTGCGCCCCTACACGAGATTGATTGCAGCTACTTGGGAGTTGGATCGTCGCAGCCGATGAATTCCTGGTTGTAGCGATTGCCTTTGTATTCCATTTCCTGGTGGATGCCGATGCTGGAGGTGTAATAGCCGAGCACGGTGAGGTGCTTCAGATCCTTGTAAAAACGAACCTCGGGGATATCGGTCATGTGATCGTTGTCGGAGAGAACGGTGAGAACGGCGACGCGGTCTTCGGCGCTGCCGTCCACGAAAGACTTGCCGGTGTAGTGCTGACTCATCGAATCGATGAGGCGGAGGCCTTCGCGCCAGAGTTCCTTCTGAACGGCGTCACCGCCGTCGCCAACACGCTGTTCGATGAAGTCGGCAACCTTGGCGTCTTTGGCGCCGCCGGAGTGGCTATCTTTCGGGATGATGGTTTCAGAAAGCTCCTCAACAAGTTTGTGCTGTGCGGGTGTGAAAAAGCGGGTGGTTGGTTTTGACGCGACCTCGGCGCCGGGCTTGCCCTCTTTTTTGGCAGGCGAGTCTTGTGCGGCGGGTGAGTCTTGGGCCGTCGCGATCGTCGCGGCAGGTAGCGTGAGAAACGATGCGCCGATTGCAGTTGCGGACGTTTTTAGCCACGCGCGGCGATCTTGCCGGAAGTCGATGGGGCTTTTCTTCGAATCGTCCTTCGAAACGTCGTCGATGTTCGACATGGCGGCTCCCTAGATGTTCCCTTTCTTCATTTCGTCGGCGAGGTAATCCATTGAGCGCCAGCAGAACGCCATGATGGACCATGTGGGATTTTGGCAGCTGGCGTTGACGAACGCGCTGCCGTCCACGACGAAGAGATTTTTCACGTCGTGAGATTGTTCGAATTGATTGAGTACGGATTTTTTCGGATCGTCGCCCATGCGCGCGGTACCAAGTTCGTGGATGGACCAGCCTTCGGTGGTGACGCGATGACTGACGTGGATGTCCGCAAAGCCGGCGTCTTCGAACATTTCCTGCGCAGTGACGGCCATGTCCTTGGCCATGGCATGTTCGTTTTCGCCGAACTGATAATGGAAGCGAAGCGCGGGGATGCCCCATTTGTCCTTTACGACTGGGTCGAGATCGACGTAGTTTTCGTAGCGCGCCAGAACTTCACCGAACGCACCCATGCCGACGAAAGCGCCGGCGTTGTTGCGCACTTCCTCTTTGTAGCTCGCGCCGAACCCGTGGGCATCGGTGCCTTCAGGGAACATCGTCCAACCGCCGCCGCCTTCGAAGCCATAGCCGCGGATGAAGTTGGGATTCTTCTCTTTCAGATTGCGGAAGCGCGCGAGGTAGAAGCCGCCAGGGCGGCCGTCGTCGAGCGTCGGAGTTTTTCCGACGAGGTTCTTGTTACGGCCTGAGACGCCGGGGCCCATGATGTGTTCGCAAAAATTGTGGCCGACGTGACCGCTGGAATTGCCGATGCCGTTTGGATGGTGCTTCGATTTCGAAAGGAGGAGGAGCCGCGCGGATTCGAGAGTCGAAGCGGCGACAACGACGACCTTCGCCTTGACGTAGTAATCCTTCATCGTTTCGTTATCGACGAAATGCGCGCCAGTGGCTTTGCCAGTGTCGGGGTCGGTGGTGATTTCGCGGACGACGGCGTTGGTGCGGATGGTGAGGTTGCCGGTGTCGGCTGCCGGGTAGATGAGGCCTGTCGGCGAGTCGAACGCGGCGTGAATGTCACAACCGCCCTTGCGTTCGCAAGCGCCGCGGCCGAAACATCGGCTGCGATATTTATTGTGCTTCAGGCCGTCGGTCGTGACGCCGGCGCGATATTGCGTCAGCGTGCGGCCGGCTTTCTTGAGGCTTTGCTGAAGGTGGACTTCGGAACAATTCAGTTTGGTGGGGCGCTGAAAGATGCTATCGGGCAACCATTCGAGGCCCTCTTTGACGCCGGTTACACCGAGATATTGGTCAACTTTGTCGTAGTAGGGCGAAACGTCACTGTAGCTGAGGGGCCAGTTTTCGCCGAAGCCGTCGCGATCGTGCGCTTTGAAGTCGTAGTCGGAGAGGCGAAGCGAGAGGCGGCCCCAGATGTTGGTTTTGCCACCGAGACAGCGCGCGCGGACCCAGGCGTAGTTCGTACCGGTGTAAGGATTTTCGCGTTCATCGACGCAGATATTTTTTGTGTAGTCGGTGCTGCCGATGTAGCTCTTGAGATGTTTGTCGCGCTCGAAACCGGGGCCGTAGGGCGGACGTCGAATGGTGTACTCGTTGAAATTGAGCGAGTGATTGTCTGGCGGGAGGAAGCCGCGGTACTTGTTTTCGTACGGCCACTCCATCGAGCGGAGTTCCTTTTCGATGGGGAGCTTCTTCCCGGCTTCAAGGAGCAAAACTTTGGCGCCGTGGGACGTCAGTACGTGGCAGGCCATGCCGCCTGCG
>DATAMU010000161.1:0-6143 GCA_036266605.1 Candidatus Acidiferrum sp.
GCGTGTCGCGCGGTTTCGCCCACCCTCTCAGCGTGCGGTATGATGTTGTATCGAACGCAAAACGCGCGTCTTGTAGGAACGTCGAGGTCGCGCAGGAGATGCTGGTTTGATTCCACGTTATACCCGGTCGGAAATGGGCCGCGTCTGGAGTGACGCGAACAAATACGCAAAGTGGCTCGAGGTTGAACTCGCCGCCACGGAAACGCTCGCCGAAGCTGGAGTTGTGCCGAAGGATGTCGCCGCAAAGCTGCGAGCCAACGCCAAGGCCGACGCTGGACGCATCAACGATATCGAATCGCGCGTGAAGCATGATGTGATCGCGTTCACGATGGCTGTCGGCGAATCGGTGGGCGATCCGCTGGCGGCGCGCTGGTTGCACTACGGCATGACGTCGAACGACGTCGTCGATACGGCGCAGGCGCTGCAAATTCGAGATGCGGCGCAGATCATCGAGCGCGATCTCGTGATCTTCGGCGAAGTGCTTGATCTGCGCGCGCACGAATTCCGCCAGACGCCGCAGATCGGCCGCACGCACGGCATTCACGCGGAACCGATTACTTTTGGGCTGAAAATCGCGAACTGGTTTGCCGAGAATCAGCGGAACATCGGCCGTTTGCGCGATGCGGCGGCGCAGATGGCGATCGGGAAAATTTCCGGTGCGGTAGGCAATGCGTCGCACCTTGGGCCCGACATCGAAGCGCGCATTTGTAAGCGTCTCGGACTCAACGTCGCGCCGGTCGCGTCTCAAGTGATTCAGCGCGATCGCCATGCGCAATTCGTCAGCACGTTGGCGCTGATTGCGGCGACGCTCGAGAAAATCGCTACGGAGATTCGGCATCTACAGCGCACCGAAGTTCGCGAAGTCGAAGAGCCGTTCGGCGGCGAGCAGCGCGGCAGTTCGGCGATGCCGCACAAGCGCAATCCCGTGAGCTGCGAGCAGATCAGCGGTTTGGCGCGCGTGGTGCGCTCGAACATGGTCGCGGCCTATGAAAATGTTGCTCTGTGGCACGAGCGCGATATTTCGCACAGCTCGGTCGAGCGCGTCATCCTGCCCGATTCGACGATCCTGATCGATTACATGCTTAGCAAAATGACAACGATTGTCGGCGAGATGCGCGTGTTTCCGCAGCGCATGATGAAAAATCTCGAATCGACGCACGGACTCGTTTACTCCGGGCAGCTTTTACAGGATGTCGTGGAAAAGGGAATGCCGCGCGACGAAGCGTACAAAGCTGTGCAGGAGAATGCGATGGCGGCTTTCGAGACGGACACGAGCTTTCGCGATCGCGTCGCCAATGATGCACGGATCAAGAAGTATCTTGATGCCGCGGCGTTGGCGCATACGTTTGATTTGAATCGGCAGCTCCGATATGTTGACGCGATTTTCGATCGCGTTTTTGGCGCGCATCCCGCCGGCGAATCCGGCCGCGAGAAGACCGCTGGACGGTGAGCTGTGCCGCGCGGTTGGTCGGCATCTGGCTGGCGTTCTTCGCGACTAGTGAGCGAATCGAGGTGCGGCCACAGAACCCGCCTGCAAGATGTCGGCGCCACGATGATCTGCCGGCGCTACAAAAACAAAAGGCGCGATCGAGTTTCCTCAATCGCGCCTTGATGCCTCTTCTGAACTCGGCTTGCGCCGCGCTCAGCTGCGGAGGCGGAAATTAAAGTTTACCGCACAACGCGGAGCCCACAACAACAATTCGCTAAATAATTACTCGACGCGCTGCACGTAGCGCGCTTCCGAAGTATCAACGCGGATTTTGTCGCCTTCGTTCACGAACGGCGGTACTGATACGACCAGTCCCGTCTCCAACGTCGCTGGCTTACCGACCGCGCTGGCCGTCGCTTTTTGCAGCGTCGGCTCGGTCTGAATCACCTTCAGATCCATCGTGTCCGGAAGATCGACGCCGATCGGCTTCTCTTCAAAAAACTCGATGCTCAGCACGGTGTTTGGGATCAGGTAGTACACCGTTTCGCCAAGCAGTTCGCGCGTCAGATGCATCTGCTCGTACGTTTGAGTGTTCATGAAGTGAAAATCGTCGCCTTCGTTGTACAGATACTCGAACTCGACCGAATCGAGAATCGCGCGATCGACAAATTCTTCAGCGCGGAAGCGGTAGTCGATCATCGTTCCGTTTTTCAGATTCTTCAGGCGTGTCTGCATCGAACCGCGCTTGTTGCCCGGCGTGCGATGGTCGGTGCTGAAGACGGTGTAAAGCTGGCCCTCGTGCTGGATCACCATGCCGGGGCGAAGTTGTGTGGCTTTCACGTTGCTCATGATTTTTGCGAACCCGGAGCGCCGGGCTCGATGGCTCCTATGCGATGTCGATGCAAAACTTACTAGTTTCAGCGATTCCTACAGGCTTGCCGTGGACCTGCTGACGGCTGCACGCGGAATAACTCGAGGCACGCGGGCACGAAACTCAACCAGCGCGGGGTAACAGTATAGCGGCCCGTGTTTGAGGCGGTCAATCTTATGGGGCGAATGCGACGGTGCCGTCGTCGAGGGGCGCCACCAATCGCGCGGAGTCAGAATGTGGTCGCTCGCAGCGCGGCGATCATATAATGTATCCGACGGATTTCTCGCGAGGCTCATTCCGTTGCTGCGCTGGCGCATCGCCATTCTCGTTTCCGCGGCCATCGCCATCAGCTATTTGGATCGGCAGGCTCTTCCCGTCGCTGTCAAAGCGATTTCACAGACGATTCCGCTGACCAACGAGCAATTCTCGGAATTACAGTCGGCGTTTCTGCTGACGTATGCGTTCCTGTACGCGGGTGGGGGCAAACTCGTTGACGCGCTCGGCACTCGCAAAGGCTTTATGGCGATCATGATTTTCTGGTCGCTGGCCTGCGCCAGCAATGCGCTCGCGATGAATTTTGCGATGCTCGCGGGAAGCCGGTTGCTGCTTGGTGCGGGCGAAGGCGGTGGCTTTCCGGCGGCGAGTCGTGTGGTGTCTGAGTGGTTTCGCGTCGATCAGCGGGCGACGGCGATGGGCATCATCAATGGTGGGACGGCGGTCGGAGCCGTGATCGCGCCTCCGATGATTTCGGTGATCATCGTCTATTTGAATTGGCGATGGGTTTTTCTAGTGACAGGTGCGGTGGGATTGTTGTGGGTGATTTGGTGGGCGGCGACTTACAAAGATCCTCAACCCGGTCCTTCCGGTGAGAGCAGCGCAGCTGCATTGACCGTCGACCGAATTGGCCACGCCTCACAGCCGGCTACGCGTTGGATCGACCTGCTGAAAATCCGTGAATGTTGGGGACTGATGTCGGCGAAATTCCTGAGCGATGCGGCGTGGTATTTTTATCTTTTTTGGCTGCCCAAATATTTGTATGACGCTCGAAACTTTGATGTGAAAGCGGTTGGTAGCTTTGCGTGGATTCCTTATGCGGCTGCAGGTGTCGGTTGCCTGATGGGCGGTTGGTTCTCGAGCTATCTCGTGCAGCGGAATTTTTCGTTGGGACTGGCTCGTAAGCTCGCGCTTGGATTGAGCGCGGCCGTAATGCCGCTGATCATTGTTGTCACGCATGTACCTGTTTCGTGGGCGTTGGTCATCTTTAGCATTGCGTATTTTGGGCAGCAATCGTGGTCCACGCTGGTGATGGTGCTGCCGACAGACTTGTTTCCGCAAAGAGTTGTCGGCTCGGTGGCGGGACTCGTGGGATTTGGCGGAGCGATGGGCGGAATCGTTTTTGGACAGGCGGCGGGATATTTGCTCGATCATGGCTTTGGCTACGACACAGTGTTTGCGATGGCCGGTTCGCTGCATATCATCGCGTTTCTGATCATTCTTTTCAGCGTGCCCAAGGTGCAGCCTGTCGTTTTGCAACAAAGATTGAGTTAAACGAAGGAGCCGAATGAAGATCACTGAGATCCGCACGCGCGTCGTGAGCTGGCGAGGCAAGACCGTGTCGTTGCCGCCGCACTTTTGCACCAACCCGATGGATTTGCTCGCGTTGCCGGAAGCGTCGATGAGCACGTTCACGTTTCATGGGTGGCTGATCGTCGAGATTTTTACAGACGCGGGGCTCGTGGGGATCGGTAACGCAGCGCTTTCGCCGCAGATTACGAAACAGGTCATCGACCTATATTTGAAGCCGTTGCTGATCGGACAGCATCCGTGGGAGATCGAATTTTTGTGGCAGTTGATGTATCGCAAGACGATGGCATTTGGGCGCAAAGGCATCGGAATGGTGGCGATCAGCGCGGTCGATATCGCGCTCTGGGATCTGCTCGGCAAATCGGCGAAGCAGCCGGTGTATCGTTTGCTGGGCGGAAGAACGAAATCAAAAATTCCTGTGTATGCGAGCCGGCTTTACAGCGTCCGGCTCGATCAACTGGCGAGCGAGGCGAAAAAATATAAGAGCGAAGGCTACAAAGCGATGAAGCTGCGCTTTGGCTGGGGGCCAGCTGATGGCGCGTCGGGCATGCAGCGAAACGTGGAACTCGTTCGAACGGTGCGGGAGGCTGTCGGCGACGAGATCGATGTCATGGCCGATGCATACATGGGCTGGACGCTCGACTATGCGAAGCGCATGCTGCCACTGCTCGAGAGATTTCATTTGCGTTGGCTTGAAGAGGCGGTGATTCCCGATGATATTCACGGGTACGCGGAGCTGAAATCATACGGCCGCGTGCCAATTGCGGGTGGTGAGCACGAATTCACGTTGTATGGATTTCGTGAATTGTTGGAAGCCAAGGCCGTCGATTACATTCAGTTCGACACGAATCGTGTCGGTGGAATTTCGCAGGCGCGAAAGATTGCTGCGCTTGCCGAAGCTTATTCTGTTCCCGTGATTCCGCACGCGGGCCAGATGCACAACTACCACATCGTGATGGCGAGTCTGAATTCGCCGATGGCGGAGTATTTTCCGATCGTTGACGTGGAAGTGGGGAACGAATTGTTTTGGTACATTTTTCAGGGCGAGCCGAAAGCGAAGGATGGATTTGTGGACCTCGACGCGAACGTGCCCGGCTTAGGTCTGACGATTGATGAAGAAGCGCTGAAGAAGTTCGAGGTTGTCGGCTGATGCGATTGGTGCAACTGCGTAAAGGTGAAGAGCGGCGAGTGGCGATTGTGGAAGAGCCGCAATTGCGGCTCCTCGATGGACTTTCGTCTGTGTATGCGTTGGCGGAGACGGTGGTTCGCGATGGCGCGAAGCTGACGGATTTGGTGCGTAAGGCTGCGGGCGCGACGCTGCTTTCGTACGACGAAGTCTACAGCGGCAAATCGGAATGGAAATTGATGGTGCCGATCGATCATCCAGAAGAATCGGCGCGATGCCTGATTTCCGGCACGGGTTTGACACATCTGGGAAGCGCGAAAAACCGGCAGTCGATGCATGAGATTACGGAAGCGGAGCTAACCGACAGCATGAAGATGTTCCAGTGGGGCATCGAGCGCGGGCGTCCTGCTGCGGATGCGATTGGAATCGCGCCGGAGTGGTTTCACAAAGGAACAGGCACCGCGCTACGCGCGCACAACGAGCCGCTCGAAATTCCGGCGCACGCCGAAGATGGCGGGGAGGAAGCCGAAGTCGCCGGAGTTTATATTGTTGGGCCCGACGGCGAGCCGCGACGCATCGGTTTCGCCGGCGGCAACGAATTTTCCGATCATCAATTCGAAAAGAAAAATTATCTGAACCTGGCGGGCTCCAAGCTGCGGCAGTGTTCGCTGGGACCGGAGCTGGTCATCGATACCGCTTTCGAATCGGTGAATGTCGATGTCGCCATCGTGCGCGACGGCAAGACGCTGTGGTCGAAATCGTTTTTGTCGGGCGAGCGAGGCATGTGTCACAGCCTGCAGAATCTCGAGCATCATCATTTCAAGTTCGAGGCGCACCGGAGGCCCGGCGATCTCCACGTGCATTTTTTCGGCACGGCTGCGCTGAGCTTCAGCGATGGCATCCAGCTCAAAGAAGGCGACGTGATGCAGGCTTCGTTCGAAGGATTTGGCCGGCCGTTGCTCAATCCAGTTCGAACAATCGGCGGCGCGCAGAAATTAGTGCGCGCAATTCCATTGGGGTGAAGAGTGTCGAAACAAAAAGTAGCGTTACTCGGCTTGGGAATAATGGGGCAGGGAATGGCGGGACGTTTGCTCTCCGCTGGATTTCCGCTGACGGTTTACAACCGCAATCGT
>DATAMU010000162.1:0-2018 GCA_036266605.1 Candidatus Acidiferrum sp.
CGATTCACGCGGAGCGCTGATCACGCTCGGGAATAGCGAGATGCGAAGCGTGGCGAATGTCAGCCGCGACTGGTCGGCTGCGATCGTTGATATTACGGTCGGAACGGAAGAGCCGCTGGAGCGCGCGCTGCAAGTGCTTGAGTCGGCTTCGACGACGCTGCGATCCGATCCGGCGTGGTCGCAGACGATTGTCGATGGGCCGCGCGTGCTCGGAGTGCAGGATTACGGACGCTCCGGGCCGACGCTGCGCGTGCAAGTGCGAACGGCGCCGCTCAGGCAAGACGAAGTGGCGCGCGAGCTGAGGCGGCGCATTCAGATGGAATTTCAGCGGCATCAAATCGAGATCACCACCGCGGATGAATCTTATCAGCCGTCGATCTTCGATGCGGTTCGCGAAGAAGCGCCTAGGCCGAAGATTTCAAGCTAAAGCAAAGAGGCAGGAGCAAGAAGCAATGACGCAGGGGCAGGCCAACTACGAAGAAGTGAATTTAATGCTGCGGCTATACGACATCCGCCGCGAGTCGCGATTGCGGCAAGCGCGCGCGTGGTTTGTGGAGCATTTCCATCCGATATCGCCGGAAGAGGCGATGAAAAAGTATCCGCAGGGCGGCGACGAGAATACATACATTCGGATGGTGATCAGCTACTGGGAGATGGTTGCTAGCATCGTGAATCGCGGTCTGATCAATGATGAGTTGTTTTTCGAAAGCAACGGCGAGATCTGGGTCGTGTGGGAACGGATGCGCGTGATCGTGCCGGCGTGGCGGGCGGCGTTCAAGAACCCGACGATGTTTTTGAATATCGAACAGGTTTGCAATCGCCTGGAGGCGTGGCGCGAAAAGAGGGCGCCCGGCTCGACGGCGGCGATGCGCAGCGTGTTGCAGCAGGAATCGCCAAAATCGAAGTGACGAGCTGCGTGCGCTGAGCACTCCTCGGGACTCTTGGGACGATCAACGCGAGCGCGGAACCGGTTCGCGCACGGCCAGCGCCGGCAGTTCGGGTTCGACGGGCGGCTTGGCTATACGGACGCAGTTGCGGCCGCCCGCTTTCGCGGCGTAGAGAGCGGCATCGACTTCGTGCATTAGCTCTTCCACCGGACGTACTCCCCACATATCGCTACGCAACAAACCAAAACTCATGGTGATATTCACCGGTCCGGCGAGCGTTTGAATCGGCCGGCTGCCGACGATTTTGCGTATCTCCTCAGCGCGCGCTTCGGCGAATTGCGGCTTGCAGTTGTTGAGCACAAGCAAGAACTCCTCGCCGCCATAGCGTCCAACGAAATCGTACGAGCGAATCGACAGGAGTAGTCGCCGTGCTATTTCTTGCAAGACTTCATCACCAACGAGGTGGCCGTGCGTGTCGTTGACGGATTTGAAGTGATCGACGTCTCCGAGAAGCACGATGGTGCAACCGGATTCACGCTGCGACCGCATCAGCTCGCGGCCGAGGAGATCCATGATGACGCCGCGGTTCCAAATCGAAGTGAGGGCGTCATGCGTCGCTTTGAAGCGCATCATCTCGCGCGCTTCGACGAGGCGGCCTTCCAGGTGAAGGATGCGCTCGCCGGTGCGGAGCCGCGCTTTGAGTTCGTCCACGTTGAACGGCTTGGTGAGGTAGTCGTCGGCGCCTGATTCGAGACCCGCGACGACGTCTTCCTTCGACTCTTTCGAAGTGAGCAGAACCATATAAACGTAGGAGTCGTCCTGTTGGCGGCGCACTTCGCGGCAGACGCCGGGGCCGTCGAGTTCGGGCATGACCCAGTCGAGAAGCGCGAGCCGTGGTCCGTCGGTCTGGCAGAGCTGGCGAACGGCAGCGCGGCCATTTTCGACGGCGACGACTTCGTATCCGGCGCGCTCGAGCGTTTTTTCAAGGAGGCGTCGGGAGAGCGCCTCGTCGTCGGCGATGAGAATTTTCAACGTTGCACCTCGGTCATGTAAGCCTCCATTTCGGGGAGAAGCCCCTGCACCTCGCGCTGGAAGGAGCGATGCGCCTCATCGATTTCCGGCCCGGCTGCG
>DATAMU010000163.1:0-4580 GCA_036266605.1 Candidatus Acidiferrum sp.
GCACGTCTTCGCCGCGTTCGCGCAGCGGCGGGATCGTCATGGGCACGGCGGCGATGCGGAAGTACAAGTCTTCGCGGAAGAGTTTGTCTTCGATGTGTTTCTTCAAATCGCGATTTGTGGCGACGACGATGCGGACATCAACGTCGATCGATTGCGTTCCGCCGACACGTTCAAATCTTCGTTCTTCCAATACGCGCAACAACTTCGCTTGAATCGCTAGCGGAAGCTCACCGATTTCATCGAGGAACAACGTGCCGCGGTGAGCCATGTCCATCTTGCCGACTTTACGCGCACCGGCTCCGGTGAAGGCGCCCTTCTCGTGGCCGAATAATTCATTTTCGACGAGTCCTTCGGGAATCGCGGCACAGTTGAGAGCGACGAAAGGCTGTTCACGTCGGTTCGATAGATGGTGAACTGCGCGGGCGAATAATTCTTTACCGGTGCCACTTTCGCCGAGCAACAACGCGGTGGAGTCGGTCGCGGCGACGCGCTGAATTTGTTTGCTGACTTCGCGGATCGAATCGTGTTCGCCGACGATGCGCGGGAAGCCGTAGCGCGCGGCGTACTCTTCGCGGAGTAGGAGATTTTCGCGCAGGAGTTCTTGCTGCTGTGTGGCGCGTTTCACGAGCAGTTTCAGGTGGTCGAGGTCTACGGGTTTTTGAATGAAATCGAAGGCGCCGTCTTTCATGGCGGAGACCGCTTCTTCGACGGAGCCGTAGGCGGTCAGTAAGATCACTGGGATCGTTGCGTCCGCCGCTTTCGATGCGCGCAGGACTTCGAGACCGGAGGCTCCCGGCAGCTTTAGATCGGTCAGGATGGTGAGGTAGCGGCGGGCGCGCAGTTTTTGGATTGCGGCGGCGCCGTCAGGGGCTTCGTCCACGGCGTAGCCAGCGCGTTCGAGGGCTTTGCGTAGCATTGCGCGCAGCTCGTTTTTGTCTTCGACAAGGAGCAGGGATTCCATGTGACTCGTATTTTCTCATGCAAAACAGCGGGTATTCGGCCTGTCCGGAGCCAATGTGCGGAAAGATGAAGTAACGACCGAGCGACGTTTTTCTAGGCGGGCTCCAATAGAGCCCGTTCTTTTTCTTGGCGGGCTCCAAGTAGAGCCCGCACCCGTGAACATTCGGGCACAAAGGCATCTCTGTGCTAAATTTCTAAAATCTTATGGGGCTGACACGGATTCCTGTTCGTTCTAGTGCTGGGAAATATTCGATTGTTTGTGGGACTGGTGCGCTTCGGAACGCTGGCAAGGAGATTGCTGCACTCGGGAAATTTTCGAGCGTGCATATCATTACGGCGCCAAAGGTTTGGCGCGCGGTGGCGAAGCATGTGCCGAGTGACCTCGTTGCCAAAAAATCGGCGATTCATTTGATGAGCGATGCTGAGACGCACAAGGACATGCGCAACGTCGAGACGCTGTGCCGCAGCCTGGTGCGCGGCGGGGCGGATCGCAAGTCGCTGGTGGTCGCGATCGGCGGTGGAGTGACTGGCGACGTCGCGGGATTTGCAGCGGCTTCGTATCTGCGCGGCGTGGCGTTGGTGCATGTGCCGACGACGCTGGTGTCGCAAGTCGATAGTTCGATCGGCGGAAAGACCGGCGTGAATTTGCCGGATGGAAAAAATTTGGTCGGTGCATTTTATCCGCCTCGATTGATTCTGACCGATCCGGCGGTGCTGCGTTCGCTGCCCGATCGAGAGTTTCGCGGCGGGCTGGCGGAAGTGATCAAGCACGCGATCATTGCGGACGCGAAGATGTACGGGTACATCGAGCGCAACATCGCGAAGATTTTGAAGCGCGATGGGGCGGCGCTGGAATATTTGATTCCGCGCAACGCAGCGATTAAGGCGTATGTGGTCAGCAAAGACGAGAAGGAATCGGGGCTGCGCGAGATTTTAAATTTCGGGCATACGTTCGCGCACGCGCTGGAGAGCACGACGAAGTATCAACGCTTTCAACATGGCGAGGCGGTTGCCTGGGGCATGATGGCGGCGGCGCTGCTTGCGCACGAGACGAAAGTGTGCGGCGCGGAATATGTTTCGCGGATCGTTGCGATGGTGCGGCAGATTGGGCCCTTCCCTGCATGGCCGAACATTCAGCCGGACAAATTGATCGATGCGATGCGGTCGGACAAGAAGACGCATCATGGACAACTGCGATTTGTATTGTCGCCAAAGCTGGGCAAAGCCGGAACCTACGACAACATTGCGCTAGAAACAGTTCGCAAAGTTTTGCGATTTGCGCCGCAGTTTGTGGCGAAGCCGGAAATGCTCGCGGCGGGCGCGGATGCCTGAGACGATGACTGCGGTGAAAAACTCTCCGACTCAGTCGCCGACCGTTCCGCCGAAAGGCACGCGTTTTGAAGGCGCTGCCTCGGAAGCCGACGCCGGACTCAAAGTGCGCGATATGTTTTCGCAGATCGCGCCGCGGTACGACCTGCTGAATCATTTGCTGTCGATGCAGTTGGATCGCGTGTGGCGGCGTCGCGTGGCGCGGCGCGTGCGGCCGATTTTGCAGCGGAGCGACGCGCGTGTTTTGGATTTGTGCTGCGGCACGGGCGATCTGGCGCTTTCGCTGCGGCGCGCGAACGGAACCCAAGCGCAGATTGTTGGTGCGGATTTTTCTCATGCGATGTTGGTGCGTGCGCGGGTGAAGAGTTTGGGCGGTGACGCGGGACGGGCACGGCGTGCCGTGCCCCTACAAACCCTGCCGGTGTTTGAGGCGGATGCGCTGCGGATGCCGTTTGCGGATGGGTCGTTTGATTTAGTGACGACGGCGTTTGGGTTTCGCAACCTGGCGAATTATGAGGATGGGTTGCGCGAGATTTTGCGCGTGCTGCGGCCGGGCGGGACCGTGGCGATTCTGGAATTTACGGAGCCGCCGCCGGGCATGATTGGCGATTTGTATCGGTGGTATTTTCGCAATGTGTTGCCGCGGATCGGCGCGTTTCTTTCTGGAGATGGCGCGGCGTATTCGTACTTGCCGGCTTCGGTGTCGCGATTCTTTCGGCCGGCGGAGCTGGCTGGGCTGATGACGACGGTCGGGTATCAGGGGCCCGAGTACAAGGTGTGGACGTTTGGGACCGTGGCATTGCACCTCGGAGTGAAGCCTTCGGGCTAGTGGGCTCAAGAGAGCCTCGCTTACTGCGCCTAAATTCACGGGAAAAGACGAAAAGCTAACGCAGAGGCGCGGAGAACGCAGAGATGCGCGGAGGCGTACCCGCCGGGTTTCGCGAGTTAGTTCCCTCGTAGACAAAAGCGCCAGGGTAACCGTTCGAATCGATTCGCGAAAATAATTTTCAGAGAAATAAATCACTCGACTGCTACAACTTGATCGAGATCATCCGCGTTCGAATGACTTTTGGGCACGGTGTGTGTGCTATGATCCCTGCGTAGAAAACCACGCCTCGCTTCATTTTTTCCCATAGAAAACAATTCACGATTCAGCCATAGCGCTCACGGCATCTGTTTCCGCCCGCAAGCGCTTTGGAATCTGCACTTGCAAATCTGTATGAAAACAAACGATTTCAAGTCGAGCAGAATCTGCACTTACGCAGAACCCGGGCATAGGAGCCTGTGTCTCGCGCCTACAAAAGAATTCACCACAGAGGCCGCAGAGATCCCGGAGCGGAATAGTTGTGCGGCAGAGTCAAGGCGCAATCCCGGGGACTATTTGGTTTGGAGTTGTTTGACCGATTCGAGGATGGTGTGGCCGACGATGGCTAGGGATTTGGAGGAGATTTTGTCGAGGGTGTCCTGGGGAGTGTGCCAGTAGGGGATTTCGAGGTCGATGATGTCGACGGTTTTTACACCGCGGGTACCGAAAGATTGGTGATCGTCGTCGATGGCGGTGGGCATGTTGACGAAGACGCCGGAGTAGCCGAGGCGGTTGGCGGTGGACCAGACGAGGTCGGTGAGGGCTTTGTCGGAGTTGGAGTCGCGCTTGAGGCGGAGTTCGCGGGTGCCGACGATGTCGGCGAGGATGAAGGCGCGGATGTTTTTTAGGTCGCCGCTCATGTTGAGCTTGGCGGCCATCTGGCGGCTGCCGTAGCGATTGTCGGGGTCTTTCCATTCGAGATTGACGGCTTCCTCGCCGTCGAAGAAAGCAATCCAAACCTGATAGCGGCCGTGCTGGCCGCAGAGATTGCGGGCGACTTCGAGCATGACCGCAGTGCTGGAGCCGCCGTCGTCGGCGCCGACGAAGTTGTCGATTTTTTTTGTGTCGTAGTGCGTGGCGAGCATGATGATGCCGGGGCGCTCGCCGGGAATTTTGACGAGGATATTTTTCATGGGGACTTCGCCGGCGGGAGTTTGCGAGGTGAAGGGATCGACTTCGGCGGTGCAACCGGCGCTGGAGAGTTGGGCGAGTATGTAGTCCTGAACTTGCGCGATGGACTGCGAGCCGGCGGGATGCGGGCCGAAGTCTACTTGCTTGGCGACGTCAGCGAAGGCCCGCTTGCCGTCGAAGCCGCCAGTGGATTCGGGAGCGGGTGTGTTTTCGTCGGGCTGTTGCGCCGGGGTTTTTGCGGCGGCGCTAACGACTGGGGCGGATTTTTTGGCGGCGTCACTGGAGTTGCAGGCGG